>NZ_JBYNTT010000008.1:0-250378 GCF_057784995.1 Ramlibacter sp. G4-7 | reverse complement strand
GTGCCGCTTGATCTACAGCTCAGGCTGAGGTCCAAAGGGTGGCGACGGCGTACACCCGCTCCGCTCGGCTCTCGCCGAACTCTGGAAATTCAATCATGAACAATACAAGGGTGGCGCGGCGAAGCCGCGGACGGTGAGCGCCGGCGAACCCCACCGATGGGCCTTCCCGGATGACGCAGCGCGGCCGCGGGGCTAGAGTGCCCCCGTGGACCGCCTGCAGAACATCGAGACCTTCGTGCGCGTCGCGCAGACGCAGAGCTTCGCGGAAGCCGCGCGGCAGCTGCGCGTCGCCAAGTCGGTGGTGACCACGCGCATCAAGCAGCTGGAGGACTACCTGGGCGGCCCGCTGTTCCACCGCAGCACGCGCGTCGTGCGCCTCTCGGAGCTGGGGCAGGCCTTCCTGCGCGATTGCACCGAGCTGGTGGGGCGCGCCAACGACATCGTCGACCAGATGCGCGACGTGCGCGGCAAGCCGGCGGGGACGCTGCGCGTGCACGCGCTCACCGGCTTCGTGCTGGGGCACTTCGGCGCGCTGCTGCGCGATTTCCAGTCGCGCTATCCGGAGATCCGCCTGGAGCTGATGGTGAGCGACGCGGTCGTCGACCCGGTGCAGGCCGGCGTCGACTGCGCGCTGCAGATCTTCCCGGCGGCTTCCACCGAACTCATCTCGCGCCCGCTGTTTCCCGTGCGCCGCGTGTTCTGCGCCACCCCCGGCTACCTCGCAACGCACGCGGAGCCGCAGGATCCGCGCGACCTGCACCACCACAAGCTGGGTCTCTACTCCGGCTACCCGACCCGCGACCGCTGGACCTTCCACCGTGACGGCGGCGAGCTGACCACGTATCTCGCGGCGGCGCTGCTCACCAACAGCGTGCACCTGCTGCGCGAATACGCGCTGGAGCACGCCGGCATCGTCTGCCTGCCCACGCTGGTGGCCGGCGACGAAATCCGCGACGGCCGACTGAAGGTGGTGCTGCCGGGCTACCAGCTCTCTTCCTTCTGGTTGAGCGCCGTGTACGCCGGCACCTCCCGCAATGCCTTCAAGCTCAAGCTCTTCATGGAGCACATCACGGATGCCTTCGGCGCGGTGCCGCCGTGGGACCGCGCGCTGATCGAGCGCTCGGTGCTGCCGCAGGAGCTGGTGGAGGCCTGAGCGCCCGTCGGTGGGCTTCGCTGCCGCCCGCCGCCCCCTGCAGGCCGACGCACCACCGCCCAGCAAGCCCCGCCGCCTGCCCCGGGAAAACCCGCAGGATTGTTCGCCAGCCCCGAACAATCCAGTCACGATCTGGCCCCTACCGGCAGAGCCTCGCGCTTCCTAAAGTTCGCCTCCACCGCACGAGGAGACAGCGCAATGGCCGTTGCATACCAGACCCGCTTCGGGTCGCTTTCCAGCTACGAGAAGGGGCGCGTGGAGCCCATCGCGGACGACGTCCGCAACTACGCCTTCAGCAACTGCTTCGAGATCGCCGCCAGGAGCCGGCCCTACGAGCGGGTCGTCTTCGGCCAGAACCAGATCTACGTGCTGGAGGTCGCGCGCGCGGAAGGCGACTCGCCCTGGTACACGTGCGCGCACGACGAGTTCGCCCTGTGCATGGACGGCGAGGTGGAGGTCCACCTCATCCAGCTGCAGCCCTCGCAGCACGTGCCCGACGCCGAGCACAACGGGGCCGTGCTGGTGGAAGGCGAGCCGCAGGGCCGCAAGATGGGCTGGATGAAGCTGCGCCGCGGCCACCAGGGCATGTTGCCGAAGAACAGCGCCTACCAATTCCGCTCGGCGCGGCCGGGCGTGCTCGTGCTGCAGACGTGCAAGGGCCAGGTCTCGGTCGAGAAGTGGGCCGAGATCTGCCAGCTGAAGTGAACGCACGAGGAGATGCCAACATGACCGCAGCCACCGACACCTTCGACGTCCTCGCTTCGCCGCCCCACCCGGTGCTCGGCTACAAGGACTTCCCGCTGGGCAGCTTCACGTTCGCCCGCGACGAATACTTCGCCCACATCCGCTGGACCACGCGTGACGGCCGGCCGCTGTCGCACACCATGGACGTGGGCAACTACCTGCGCGCGCTGATGCGCGACGTCGCCTGGGGCTTTTTCTACGGCTGGGTGAACTTCGACCAGGTGCTGGGCACGGTCAACCACTACAAGTCGGTGGACCTGTACGCCGGCAGCTACAACGCCAGCTTCAAGTCCGCCGGTGTCGACCTGCTGGAGAACTTCCCCAGCGACCAGATCCGCGCCACCTTCGAGCAGATGCTGGACGACTGGACCAACGAGGGCTTCGATCCCTTCGCCGCGCCGCAGGAGACCGGCACGCCTTACGGCCGCAAGCGCGGCGACAACCGCAAGGCGATCACGCGGGCGCGCGAGCTGGCCACGCGCTGTGTCGGCCTCAAGGGCGACCTGCCACTGCGCACCGACGAACGCGGCGCCCCCATCAACCGCGCCTTCGCCGACGTGCCCCAGGACATGCCCGAGCTGCATCCCGAGCCCGGCTTCGAGAACGAGGTGCACGCCTTCAACCTGTTCGCCTTCCTCTCGCGCTCGCAGGTGACCTGGAATCCGTCCTTCACCAGCGTGGTGAAGTACAGCTTCATGTGTCCCACGACGGAGGAGCACATCCTGCCCATCATCCACGGCAACGACCGCGTGGAGTGGTTCTTCCAGATGTGCGACGAGATCCACTGGGACTGCGCCGACAAGAACACCGGCAAGCCCCTGGCCCGCGTGATCATGAAGGCGGGCGACATGGCCGCCATGCCCGCCTACTGCCGCCACCAGGGCTACAGCCCCAAGAGGTCGATGCTGCTGGTGTGGGAGAACGGCTCGCCCACGCTGGTGTACGAGATCCAGAAGGGCGAGGCACCGGAGGTTCCGGTGAAGTTCTAGGCATCCACCCGAAGAAGTCGCAGTCGACTTTTTCGGCGGCCTGATCGGTGCGAGCAGGACCGGCCAAGCCGGATCCTCCGCACAAGGGGGACCGCGCCGCATGTCGTTGCGCGCGATCCACGTGCCGCTGCGCGGGTGACCGCGCCCTTTTCTGGAGATGGCCATGTCCCTGGCAAGACAAAGCATGACCGACGAACAACGCAAGTCGGTCGCCCTCGAGTACCTCAAGGCCTTCGACAACGCAGGCGTCACTTCCGACGGAGGGTCCATCCTCGACCTCTTCGCCACCGACGCGCAGGTCTACTTTCCCAAGTGGGGGCTGGCCGTCGGCCGCGACCAGATCGGCAAGTTGTTCGGCGACGTCGGCGGGACGCTGAAGTCCATCACCCACCATTTCGCCGAATTCAACTGGATCTTCTCCGGCAGCGACCTGGTGGCGTGCGAAGGCACCAGCCACGGCGAGCACCGCGACGGCAGCTGGCGCGCGGGCGTGCCCGACTGGGCGGCGGGCCGCTGGTGCGACGTGTTCGAGATCCGCGACTGGCAGATCCACCGCTGCTTCATCTACCTGGACCCGGACTACGCCGGTCAGGACACGAAGCGCTACCCCTGGCTGACCGGCGTCGCCGGCTGATCGCATGAATGCCACACCGACGATCCGCCGCCAGCTGTTCATCAACGGCGAATTCACCGACGCCTTGTCCGGCGACACGCTGCCCACGCTCAATCCGCACGACAACAGCGTGATCGCCGACGTGGCGATGGCCGGCCGCGAGGACGTGGACCGCGCCGTCGAGGCCGCGCAAAAGGCCTTTCCGGCCTGGAGCCGCAGGGCGGCCGCAGAGCGCGGCCGCATCCTGTTGCGACTGGCCGACCTGGTGGAGGAAAACGCCGAGGAACTCGCGTGCCTGGAGTCACTGGACACCGGCCATCCCCTGCGCGACTCCCGCATGCTGGACGTGCCTCGCACCGCGGGCTGCTTCCGCTATTTCGGCGGCATGGCCGACAAGTTCCAGGGCGAGACCATCCCGGTGGAGGCCGGCTTCCTGAACTACACGCTGCGCGAGCCCGTCGGCGTCGTCGGCCAGGTGGTGCCCTGGAACTTCCCGCTCATGTTCACGAGCTGGAAGATGGCGCCGGCGCTGGCAGCGGGCAACACGATCGTGATGAAGCCCGCCGAGATCACGCCCCTGAGCTCGCTGCGCATTGCCGAACTGATGGCGCAGGCAGGCATGCCGCCCGGAGTGGTCAACATGGTGCCCGGCCTGGGCGGCGTCGCCGGGCAGGCCATCGCGGAGCATCCGCACATCGCCAAGATCGCCTTCACCGGCAGCACGGCGACGGGCCGCCGCATCGTGCAGGCGTCCGCGGGCAACCTGAAGAAGGTGCAGCTGGAGCTCGGTGGCAAGGGCGCGAACATCGTGTTCGAGGACGCGAACCTGGCCGCGGCCGTCAACGGCAGCGCCTGGGCCATCTTCCACAACCAGGGCCAGGCCTGCATCGCGGGCTCGCGCCTGCTGCTGCACGCGAAGATCGCCGATGCCTTCCTCGGCAAGTTCATCCCGCTGGCGCAGTCCATCCGCCTGGGCAACCCTCTCGACCCGGCGACCGAAATGGGGCCGCTGACCAGCGCCGCGCACCAGCAGCGCGTGCTCTCGTATGTGGACGTGGCGCGCGACGAAGGCGGCGAGCTGCTGTCCGGCGGCAAGGCCCCCGGCGGCGACCTGGCGCGGGGCTGCTATGTCGAGCCGACCATCGTGCACGCCAGGACCGCCGGTGACCGCATCGCGCAGGAGGAAGTCTTCGGCCCCTTCCTCACGGTGCTCACCTTCCGCGACGACGACGAGGCGCTTGCCATCGCCAACGGCACCGACTACGGCCTGGGCAGCGGCCTGTGGACGCAGAACCTGCAGCGCGCGCACCGCCTCGCCCGCGAGCTGCGCGCCGGCATGGTCTGGATCAACAGCTACAAGCGCGTGAATCCGGGCTCGCCCTTCGGCGGCGTGGGCCTGTCCGGCTATGGCCGGGAGATGGGCTTCGACGCGATGCGCGAGTACACGCAGGCCCGGAGCGTCTGGGTGAACGTGGACGCCCAGGTGCCGCCGCACTATCCCCGCTGACCGGCAACGTTTCCAAGGAGACCCGCCATGCAACTGACCCGCAGACACTTCAACGGCGCGCTCGCGGCGCTGGCCTCGGCCGGCACCGTGCAGCGCGCCTTCGCGGCCGACACCCTCAAGATCGGCTATGTCTCGCCGCAGACCGGGCCGCTGGCGCCCTTCGGCGAGGCCGACAAGTGGGTCATCGAGCAGATGAAGGCCGCCCTGAAGAACGGCGTCACGGTGGGCGGCAGGAAGTACGACGTGCAGGTGCTGCTCAAGGACAGCCAGTCCAGCCCCAACCGCGCGGGCGAGGTCGCCAATGACCTGATCCTCAAGGAGAAGGTCGCGCTGATCCTCACCGCCGGCACGCCCGAGACCGCCAACCCGGTGAGCGACGCCTGCGAGCTCAACGAGGTCCCCTGCATTTCCAGCGTCGTCCCCTGGCAGCCCTGGTTCTTCGGGCGCAAGGGCGATCCGGCCAAGGGCTTCAACTGGACCTACCACGTGTTCTGGGGTCTCGAGGACGTCATCGCCAACTTCACCAATGGCTGGAAGAGCGTGGCGACCAACAAGAAGGTCGGCGGCCTGTTCCCGAACGACGGCGACGGCAACGCCTGGGGCGACAAGGAGCTGGGCTTTCCCAAGCCGCTGTCGCAGATGGGGTTCATGCTCACGGACCCCGGCCGCTTCCAGAACGGCACGCAGGACTTCAGCGCCCAGATCGCGAAGTTCAAGGCCGAGGGCGTGGAGATCGTCACCGGCGTGGTGATCCCGCCGGACGCGAAGACCTTCCTCACGCAGGCGCGGCAGCAGGGCTTCAAGCCCAAGGTCGTCACGCTGGGCAAGGCGCTGCTGTTCCCCGGCGCGATCGAGGCGCTGGGCGACCTGGGCGACGGCCTCACCACGGAGGTGTGGTGGAGCCCCTCGCATCCCTTCAGTTCCTCGCTGACGAAGCAAAGCGCCAGGCAGCTGGCGGAGGCCTACGAAGCCGGCACGAAGAAGCAGTGGACGCAGCCGATCGGCTTCGCGCACGCCCTCTTCGAGATCGCCAACAGCGCGCTCACCCGCAGCAAATCCCTGAAGAACACCGACGTGCGCGACGCGATCGCGGGCACCGACCTGCAGACGGTGGTGGGGCCGGTGAAGTGGGGCGGCCAGGGGCCGTTCAAGAACGTCAGCAAGACCCCGCTGGTCCTGGGCCAGTGGGTCAAGGGCGGCAAGCACAGGTACGAGCTCGTGATCGTCAACAACGAGGCCTTCCGGCAGATCCCCGCCGGCGGCCAGCTCAAGCCGATCTGAAGCCATGCCGCTGCTCGCGCTGCACGAAGTCCGCAAGTCCTACGGGGCGCTGAAGGTCACGGACGGCATCAGCCTGGCGGTGGCCGAAGGCGAGACGCTGGGGATCCTGGGACCCAACGGCGCCGGCAAGACCACGCTGTTCAACCTGGTCTCCGGCGACGTGCGCGCCGACAGCGGCCGCGTGGAGTACGACGGGCGCGACGTCACGGCGCTCGCGCCGCACCAGCGCTGCCGGGCCGGCATGGGCCGCAGCTACCAGGTGCCGCAGCCCTTCGGCGCGATGACGGTGTTCGAGAACCTGGTGACCGCCGCCTGCTTCGGCGGGCGGCAGACCGAGCGCGCCGCCTGGCAGACCGCGCACGAGGTGCTGCAGGAAACCGGGCTGCTGGTGCACGCCAACAAGCCGGCCGGCCGCCTGACCCTCCTGAACCGCAAGCGGCTGGAACTGGCGCGCGCGCTCGCGACGCGCCCGCGCCTGCTGCTCCTGGACGAGATCGCCGGCGGCCTCACGGAGCACGAAGCGCAGGAGCTCGTTGCCGAACTTCGCCGCATCAAGGCGCGCGGCATCACCATGGTCTGGATCGAGCACGTGGTGCACGCCCTGCTGTCGCTGGCGGACCGGCTGTTCGTCATCGACTTCGGCCGCAAGCTGGCCGAGGGTGCGCCGCAGGCCGTGATCGCCGACCCCCAGGTGCGGCGCGTGTACATGGGCGTGGAGGCCTGAAGTGCAAGCACTGCTCGCCACGCACGGACTGCAGGCCTTCTACGGCGATGCGCAGGCCCTGTTCGGCGTCGACTTCAGCCTGTACGCCGGCGAGCTGGTGGCGGTGATCGGGGCGAACGGCGCGGGCAAGTCCACGTTCCTCAAATGCCTCACGGGGCTGGTCAAGGCCCCGCGTTCCGCGGTGCGCTTGCGCGGCGAGGACATCGGCGGGCTGCCGCCCGGCGACATCGTGCGGCGCGGCATCGCGATGGTGCCGGAGGGACGGCGCCTGTTTCCCTCGCTCTCGGTAGAAGAGAACCTGCTCATGGGTGCAGCCGCGCGCCGGCCCGGCCCGTGGAACCTGCGGCGCGTCTACCAGCTCTTTCCCATCCTGCAGGAAAAGCGCAGGAACCCCGCAACGGCGCTTTCGGGCGGGCAGCAGCAGATGGTCGCCATCGGCCGTGCGCTCATGGGCAACCCCGAGGTCCTCCTGTGCGACGAGCTCTCGCTGGGCCTGGCACCCATCGTGACCCAGGAGATCTACCGCGCCTTGCCGCGGTTCACCGCCGAAGGCATGACGGTGGTCGTGGTGGAGCAGGACGTGCAGACGGCGCAACGCGTGTCGCAGCGGCTGTACTGCCTGCAGGAAGGCCGCGTGTCGCTGGCCGCGCGCTCCGCCCAGGTCACGCGCGAGCAGGTCTCGCGGGCCTATTTCGGGATCTGACCATGCTCGATCTCCTCGTGCAGGCAGCACTGCTGGGCGGGCTGTACACCTTGTTCGCCCTCGGCCAGTCGCTGATGTTCGGCGTCATGCGCCTGACCAACACCGCGCATGGCGACTTCATCGTGCTGGCCGCGTTCGGCGCGGTGGCGGGACTGATGCTGCTGGGCGCGTCCGGGGCGGCAACGCTGGCGGTCGCGCTCGCGCTCTTGCCGGTCGCGTTCGGCTTCGGCTGGGGCCTGCAGCGCTGCGTGCTGAACGGGACGCTGGGACGCGACCCGCTGCCGTCGCTGGTGGTCACCTTCGGGCTCGCCATCGTGATCCAGAACCTGTTGCTGCAGCTGTTTTCGGCGGATCCGCGTTCGATCGAGACGGGGGGCTTCAACACGCAAAGCGTGGCCTTGCCGGGAGGGGTCGTCGTCGGCGCGCTGCCGCTGCTGGTGCTGTTGCTCGCGGTCGCGGCGACGGCAGGCCTGCAATGGCTGTTTTCGTCCACGGCGCTGGGTCGTTCCTTTCGCGCCGTCTCGGACGACCGCGAGATCGCCGAGCTGATGGGGCTGCACGCGGGCAAGCTGTACGCGCTGGCCACCGGCATCGCGTTCGTGCTGGTGGCCGTGGCTGGCGTGCTGCAGGCGATGCGCACGACGGTCTCGCCATCGGACGGCCCCCTGCTGCTGCTCTTCGCCTTCGAGGCGGTGATCATCGGCGGGATGGGGTCGTTCTGGGGAACGCTGGCCGGTGCGATGCTGCTGGGACTGGCGCAGCAGGCGGGGTTCCGGCTGGATCCGGGCTGGGGGATCTGGGCGGGGCACCTGGTGTTCCTCGCGGTGCTGGTGTTGCGGCCGCAAGGGCTGTTCCCGAAGACGAGGGGATGAAATGAGTGCGGTGATCCCGGAGAGCGCGCGCAGCGCGCCTGGCCAACCCTGGGGGCCCGCCCGCGCGGGAATCACGAATGGTTTCGTGACGGTGGAGCGGGGGACGCGCGCGAGCCAGGTCGCGCTCGCCGCCAGCGCCGTGCTCGTGCTCTTCGCCGCCACGCTGCCCTTCTGGGGCGAATCGAGCTGGATGCGCGAGTTCGTCGAGATCGCCTGCTACCTGGTGTTCGCGATGATGTGGAACCTGCTGGCCGGCTACGGCGGCATGGTGAGCATCGGCCAGCAGGCCTTCCTCGGACTGGGCGGCTACGCGATGCTGGCCCTGGGCAACTTCGCCGGCGTGAACCCCTTCGTCGCCGTGCCGCTGGGGGCGCTGGCGGCGGCGCTGGTGGCCCTGCCGGTCTCGTGGATCGCGTTCCGGCTGCACGGCGGCTATTTCGCGATCGGCACCTGGGTCATCGCCGAGGTGTTGCGCCTCACGATCGCGAACGTCCCCGCGGTGGGCGGCGGCTCCGGCACCACGCTCACGGCCTTGCGCGGCATCGACAAGGCGACGCGCGAGGGCGTGACCTACTGGATGGCGCTGGCGTGCGTGGTCGCCTGCATCGCCGGCGTCTACCTGTTCCTGCGCAGCAAGCAGGGGCTCGCGCTGCAGGCCATCCGCGACAACGAAGTGGCCGCCGAGTCGCAGGGCATCGCCGTGCGCCGCATGAAGCTGGCCGTGTATGCGGTCGCCGCGCTCGGGGCGGGGCTGGCGGGCGCGCTGTACTTCGTCGGCAACCTGCGCATCAGCCCGGACGCAGCCTTCAGCGTCAACTGGACCGCCTTCGCCATCTTCATGGTGGTGATCGGCGGCATCGGCAGCATCGAGGGGCCCATCGTGGGTGCGCTGGTCTTCTGGGCGCTGAACGAGTTCTTCAGCGACTGGGGCACCTGGTACCTGCTGGGCCTGGGGCTGCTCGCGATCGTGGTGACGCTGCGCTTCAGGCAGGGGCTGTGGGGGTATGCGCAGCAGCGTTGGGGGTGGAGCCTGTTTCCGACGCAAAGGCGCTTGCGGGTCTGAACGCGGAACCCCCCCGCGCCCTCAGGCGATCACCAGCCTGCGCGAGATCTCCTGCGCCGCCGCCCGCAGCGCCGGCAACATCGTCTCCTGCATCTGCCGCGGCGGCGTGCGGTTCGCCTGGCCGCTGATGTTCAGGGCCGCGATGGTCCTGCCGGCGCGGTTCACCACCGGCGCGGCGATGGACACGAGCCCTTCCTCCAGCTCCTGGTTGATCAGGCACCAGCCCTGGCGGCGCGCCTGCTGCACCTTCGCCAGCAGGGCATCGACCTCGGTGAGGGTGTGCCGCGTGCGGGCCTCGCGCGGGCTCGCCTCCAGTAGCGCGACGACTTCCTCGTCCGGCAGGCCGGCCAGCAGCATGCGCCCGAGCGAGGTGCAGTAGGCCGGCAGGCGCGAGCCCACGCCCAGGCTGTTGCGCATGATCTTGCGCGTCGACACCCGCAGCACGTAGACGATGTCCGTGCCTTCCAGCACGCCGGCGGAGCAGGACTCCTTGACCTGTTCCACCAGGTCTTCCATCACCGGCTCGGCGACGTTCCACATCGGCATGGAAGACAGGTAGGCGAAGCCCAGGTCCAGGATGCGCGGGGTGAGCGCGAACAGCCGGCCGTCGCTTTCCACGTAGCCCAGCGTCTGCAGCGTGAGCAGGATGCGCCGCGCCCCCGCGCGGGTGAGGCCCGTGCGCTGCGCGACTTCGCTCAGGGTCTGGCGCGGCGCGCTCGCGCTGAAGGAGCGGATCACCTCCAGCCCGCGCGCGAAGGACTGCACGTAGGCATCTCCCGGACGAATGTCGGGGCTTTCGGGTTGGGCGGCGCTTGGCATGTAGAATTCATTATACGAACACTTGTTCGCATATCGAACATATCGCGCAGCAAGTGCCAGGCATCTCCTCCCAAGGATTTCCATGATCAACAAGATCGCCGCCTCCATCGCGGAGGCGCTGGCCGGCGTGCGGGACGGGTCCACCATCCTCATCGGCGGCTTCGGTACCTCCGGCATTCCCGGCGAGCTCATCGACGGCCTGATCGAGCAGGGCGCCAAGGACCTCACGGTGGTGAACAACAATGCCGGCAATGCGGACTACGGCCTCGCCGCGCTGCTCAAGGCCGGCCGCGTGCGCAAGATCATCTGCAGCTTTCCGCGCCAGGTGGACAGCTGGGTGTTCGACGAGCTCTACCGCAGCGGCAAGCTGGAGCTGGAGCTGGTGCCCCAGGGCAACCTCGCGGAGCGCATGCGTGCGGCGGGCGCCGGCATCGGCGCCTTCTTCTGCCCCACGTCCCACGGCACCGAACTGGCCAAGGGCAAGGAAACGCGCGAGATCGCCGGCAGGCAGTACGTGCTGGAGTACCCGATCCACGGCGACGTCGCGCTGATCAAGGCGGAGGCGGGCGACCGCTGGGGCAACCTGGTGTACCGCAAGGCCGCGCGCAACTTCGGTCCGGTCATGGCGACTGCCGCCAAGCACACGGTGGCCACCGTGTTCGACATCAAGGAACTGGGCGAGCTGGACCCCGAAGCGGTGGTCACGCCCGGCATCTACGTCAGCAAGATCGTGAAGATCCCGCGCGTGGCCACGCAGGCGGGCGGTTTCAAGAAAGAGGCCTGAGATGGCGTACCAGAAGCGTACCAAGGACGAACTCGCCAGGCGCGTCGCCCAGGACATCCACGACGGCGCCTACGTCAACCTGGGCATTGGCATGCCCACGACCGTGGCCAACCACATCCCAGCGGGCCGGGAGGTGATCCTGCAAAGCGAGAACGGCATCCTGGGCATGGGCCCCGCGCCCGCCGCCGGCCAGGAAGACTACGACCTCATCAACGCCGGCAAGCAGCCCGTGACGCTGCTGCCCGGCGGCGCCTATTTCCACCACGCCGACTCGTTCGCGATGATGCGCGGCGGCCACCTGGACATCTGCGTGCTCGGCGCCTTCCAGGTGTCGGCGCGCGGCGACCTCGCGAACTGGAGCACGGGCGAGCCCGGTGCGATTCCGGCGGTCGGCGGCGCGATGGATCTCGCCATCGGGGCCAAGCAGACCTGGGTGATGATGGACCTGCTCACCAAGAAGGGCGAGAGCAAGATCGTCGAGCGCTGCGGCTATCCGCTCACCGGCGTCGCCTGCGTCAAGCGCATCTACACCGACCTGTGTACGCTGGAGTGCACGTCCCAGGGACTCAAGCTCATCGACACCGTCGAAGGACTGTCCCGCCCCGAACTCGAGAAGTTGATCAACCTGCCGATCGCGGCCTGACCCAGGAGAACCGAACATGACGCGACAAGCCTTCATCTGCGACGCGATCCGCACGCCTTTCGGCCGCTACGGCGGCGCACTCTCCTCGGTCCGCACCGACGATCTCGGCGCCATCCCGCTCAAGGCGCTGATGGCCCGCAACGCGAAGGTGGACTGGCAGGCGGTCACCGACGTGATCTACGGCTGCGCCAACCAGGCGGGCGAGGACAACCGCAACGTGGCGCGCATGGCCTCGCTGCTGGCCGGCCTGCCGATCGACGTGCCCGGCTCCACGATCAACCGCCTGTGCGGGTCCGGCCTCGACGCGGTCGGCACCGCGGCGCGCGCGATCAAGGCCGGCGAAGCCACGCTGATGATCGCCGGCGGCGTGGAGAGCATGAGCCGCGCGCCCTTCGTGATGCCCAAGGCGGAGTCCGCCTTCTCGCGGGCGAACGCGGTGTACGACACCACCATCGGCTGGCGCTTCGTCAACAAGCTGATGAAGGAAAAGTACGGCGTCGACGCCATGCCGGAGACGGCGGAGAACGTCGCGGTCGACTACAAGATCGAGCGCGAGGCGCAGGACCGCATGGCCCTGGCGTCCCAGCTCAAGGCCGTGGCGGCACAGAAGCGCGGCTTCTTCGACGCCGAGATCACGCCGGTGACCATCCCGCAGAAGAAGGGCGATGCGATCGTCGTCAACAAGGACGAGCACCCGCGGGAAACGTCGCTGGAGACGCTGGCCAGGCTCAAGGGCGTGGTCCGGCCGGACGGAAGCGTGACCGCGGGCAACGCCAGCGGCGTCAACGACGGCGCCTGTGCGCTGCTGCTGGCCGACGAAGCGAGCGCGTCGAAGAACGGCCTGACGCCGCGCGCGCGCATCGTCGGCATGGCCACCGCCGGCGTGCCGCCGCGCGTCATGGGCATCGGTCCGGCGCCGGCGACGCAGAAGGTGCTGGCGCTGACCGGCCTGAAGCTGGAACAGATGGACGTGATCGAGCTGAACGAAGCGTTCGCGGCGCAGGGCCTCGCGGTGCTGCGCATGCTCGGATTGGCGGACGACGATGCGCGCGTGAACCCCAACGGCGGTGCGATCGCGCTGGGCCACCCCCTGGGCGCCTCCGGCGCGCGTCTCGCGACGACCGCGGTGAACCAGCTGCACGCGAGCGGCGGCCGCTACGCGCTGTGCACCATGTGCATCGGCGTGGGGCAAGGCATCGCGGTGATCCTCGAGCGCGTCTGATTTCCTGAAGTTTTCCCTCCCTCTGCGGGGGAGGGCAGGATGGGCGCGGGGCAACGCACGCCCTTCGCGGGCAGCCCTCACCCCAACCCTCTCCCGCAGGCGGGAGAGGGCGCAAGAACCCTCGCATGCGTCCCCCGCGGGGGAAGGTGCCAGGCCCCCATCCCAACCTTCCCCCAGAGGGGGAAGGAGCAAGACCCCCATGAGCAAACCACAAGCCACCCTCGTCACCGGTGCCAGCGCCGGCATCGGCCGCGCCATCGCGCAGATGCTGGTCGCGCAGGGCCGCACCGTCGTCAACCTCGACTACAAGCTGCCGGACGCATCGCATCCGCGGGTGCATTCCTTCCAGGCCGACCTCAGCCTGGCCGCCGACACGCAGGCGGCCGCTGCGCGCGTGCTGCACGAGTTCGACATCACGGCGCTGGTGAACAACGCGGGCGCCACGCGCCCGGGCACGGTGGACACGCAGAGCGCGGAAGACCTCGCCTACGTCAACGCCCTGACGCTGCAAGCGACCCTGCTGCTCACGCAGGCCTGCCTGCCCACGCTGCGCGCGAGCGGGTGCGGGCGCATCGTCAACATGGCCTCGCGCGCGGCGCTGGGCAAGACCGAGCGCATTGCCTACTCCGCCGCGAAGGCGGGGCTGGTGGGCATGACCCGCACCATGGCCATGGAGCTGGGTGCCGACGGCATCACCGTCAACGCCATCGCCCCCGGCCCCATCGCCACGGAGCTGTTCCGCCAGAGCAACCCGGACGGTGCGCCGCGCACGCAGCGCATCCTGGACAGCATCGTCGTCAAGCGCATGGGCACGCCCGAGGACGTCGCGCGCGCGGCGCTGTTCTTCCTGTCGCCCGACAACGGCTTCGTCACCGGCCAGGTGATGTACGTCTGCGGCGGCACCACCCTGGGCCTCGCGCCCGTGTAGCGCGCGCGACGGCCGTCACCGCGTTCGATATCTCCAGTGAAAGTGAAGTGAAAGTGAAAGCCATGCAAGCATCCCGCCGCCGCCTGACCCTGGGTGGCCTCGCGCTGGCCGCCGTCGCGGCCACCACCCCCTTCGCCGTCCAGGCGCAGGCCTATCCCACCAAGCCCGTCACCGTCATCGTGCCCTTCGCGGCCGGCGGCACCACCGACATCCTGGCCCGCGTCGTCGGCCAGGCCCTGAACAAGGAGCTGGGCCAGTCCGTCATCGTGGACAACCGCGCCGGCGCCGGCGGCAACATCGGCGCCGCGCTCGCGGCCAAGGCCCCGGCCGACGGCTACACGCTGTTCATGGGGACGGTCGGCACGCACGCGATCAACCAGAGCCTGTACAGGAAGCTGCCCTTCGACCCGATCAAGGACTTCCAGCCGCTGACGCGCGTCGCGATGGTCCCCAACCTGCTGGTGGCCAATCCGGGCAAGCCCTACAAGAACGTCAAGGAACTGATCGCCTACGCCAGGGCCAACCCGGGCAAGGTGAACTTCGGCTCCTCCGGCAGCGGCAGCTCGATCCACCTCTCCGGCGAGCTGTTCAACAGCCTGGCCAAGGTGGACATGGTGCACGTCCCCTACAAGGGCAGCGCGCCCGCCGTCACCGACCTGCTGGGCGGCCAGATCGACGTCATGTTCGACAACATGCCTTCGGCCATCCAGCACGTGCGCAGCGGCAAGCTGCGCCCGCTGGCCGTGACCACGGCCAAGCGCGCGCCGGAACTGCCCGACGTGCCGACGGTCGCCGAAGCCGGCGTGCCCGGCTACGAGGCGACTTCCTGGTTCGGCATGTTCGCCCCGGCGAACACGCCTGCGCCCGTCGTGGCGAAGCTCAACGCGGCGCTGGTCAAGGTGCTGGCGGATCCCGAGGTGCGCAAAAAGCTGGCGGAGCAGGGCGCGGAGCCCTACAGCGAGAAGCCCGAGCAGTTCGCCGAGTTCATCCGCAAGGAGACGGCGAAGTGGAGCAAGGTGGTCAAGGATTCGGGCGCCAGCGCGGATTAAGCAGGGGATGGCGGGTCCGGCCCGCAATGACCCGGAGGAGGGCGGCCGCGAGGCCGCCCTTTGTCTTTCAGGCGCCGGAAAACTGAATTCCGGAAATCCCATTGCCAGCCCCGCGCGCGCGCCAGACACTGCCGCCAGACCCGTCAACGAGGAAGACAAGGATGGCGAAGCAAGTCGGATGGATAGGCCTGGGCCGCATGGGCGAGGCCATGGTCAAGCGGCTGCTGGCCGCGGGCTACGGCGCCAGCGTCTGGAACCGCACGCGCAGCAAGGCCGAGCCGCTGGCGGCGTACGGCGCCGAGATCGTGCGCGACAAGACCGACCTGGCCGGCTGCGAGGTGGTCTTCACCATGGTGTCCACCACCGACGACCTCAAGGAGGTCCTGTTCGGCGAAGGCGGCCTGGTCACCGGCGCCCAGAAACCGAAGGTGGTCGTCGACAGCTCCTCGATCTCGCAGGAAGGCTCGGCGGAGATCCGCGCGCAGCTCGAAGCCATGGGCGTGGCCTATCTCTGCGCCCCCGTGTCCGGCAACGCCAAGGTGGCCAAGGCGGGCAAGCTGCTGATCGTCGCCTCCGGCCCCAGGGACCTGTACGAGAAGGCGCAGCCTTACCTGGCCGCGATGGGACGCAAGGCCATGTGGGTGGGCGAAGGCGAGCTCGCGCGCATCTGGAAGATCGCGCACAACACCATGTTCGGCGTGGTGATCCAGAACCTGTGCGAGATCACCGTGCTGGCCGAGAAGGCCGGCATCCCGCGCCACCTGTTCCTGGAGAGCATCAACGACTCGGTGCTGGGCTCCATGTACACGCGCTACAAGACGCCCATGCTGGTGAACCTGGGCTTCGACCAGGTGACCTTCACGCCCAAGCTGCTGCTCAAGGACATGGACCTGGGCATGGGTGCGGCCAAGGCGCATGGCGTCGCGATGCCGGCGGCGGCCGCCACGCGCGAGTCGGTCGCGCGCATGGTCGGGCGGGGCTACGACCACATCGACTTCGCCGTGCTGCTGCAGGAGACCGCGCGCGACGCGGGCCTGGAACTCGCGCCCGAGAACGTGCAGGTGGGCGACGGGCTGTCGTCCTGAGCCCCGGGCGTTCGCATCCTGTTCACTGCATTCCAAAGGAGACAAGACATGAAGCGGATCCTCGGCGTCCTCGCCGCCACCCTCCTTGCCGGCAGCGCCCTCGCGCAAGGCGCCTGGCCCGCCAAGCCGATCCGGATGGTCGTGCCGTTCACGGCAGGCAGCGTCACCGACATCGTCGCGCGCACGGTGGGCGAGTCCATGGCCCGCGGCCTGGGCCAGCCGGTGATCATCGAGAACAAGCCGGGCGCCGGCGGCACCATAGGCGCCGCGCAGGTCGCCAAGAGCGAGCCGGACGGCTACACCGTGCTGATCCACTCCTCCGGCCATGCGCTCAATCCCGCGATCTATCCCAACCTGCCTTACGACACGGTTAAGGATCTGTCGGGCGTGACGCCGCTCGCTTCCGTGCCCAACGTGCTGGTCGTCTCGCCCGCGCGCGGCTGGAAGAGCGTGGCGGACCTGGTGGCCGCGGCGAAGGCCAAGCCCGGCCAGTTGAACTACGCGTCCGCCGGCACGGGCAGCGCCACCCACATGAACGCCGAGAAATTCAAGCTGCGTGCCGGCATCGACGCGCAACACGTGCCCTTCAAGGGAACGCCCGAGGCGCTCACCGACGTGATCGGCGGCCGTGACGACTGGTTCTTCGCCCCGATGGCCTCGGCGCTGCCGCTGATCAAGGACGGCAAGCTGCAGGCGCTGGCGGTGAGCTCGGCGCAGCGCTCGCCGGCGTTGCCCAACGTGCCCACCACGGTGGAAGCCGGCGTGCCCGACTCCGACTACACGCTGTGGGTCGGCCTGATCGTGCCTTCGGCCACGCCGCCCGCGGTCGTCAAGCGCCTGCACGAGGAAGCGCTCAAGGCCGTGAACTCGCCGGAGGTGAAGAGCCGGCTCACCAGCCTGGGCGCCGACGCGTTCACGCTGGAGCCGCAGGCCTTCAACACCTACATCCGCAACGAGATGGACGCCGCGGCGCAGATCGCCAAGAGCGCCAACCTGAAGGCCAACTGAGGATGAAAGTCGCAGTCATCGGCGTGGGCAAGATGGGCCTGCCCATGGCGCAGCACCTGCAGGACGCCGGCCATGCGGTGCTGGTGCACGACAGCAGTGCGGCCGCGCGCGCGCAGGCGCAAGCCGCGGGCCTGCGCGTGGCGGGCGGCCTGCCGCAGGCGCTCGAGGGTGCCGAGGTGGTGTTCTCTTCGCTGCCGCACGACGCCGCCTTGCTGGCCGTGGCGCAGGACATCGCGGCGCACGCCGCCGCGGGCACCGTCTACGTGGACACCAGCACGGTCTCGCTGGAGGCCAGTGCGCAAGCCGCGGCGGCCTGCGCCGCGCGCGGCGTCGCGCACGTGCGGGCCACCGTGTCGGGCAACAACAAGATGGCGGAAGCGGCCCAGCTGACGGTGATGGCCTCGGGCCCCGAGGAAGCCTACGCGCGGGTCAAGCCGCTGCTTGCCGCCTTCGGTCCCAACCAGTTCTACCTGGGCGACAGCGAGCAGGCCCGGCTGATGAAGCTGATCGTGAACCTGATGATCGCCGCCACCAGCGGCATGTTGTCGGAGGCGCTCGCGCTCGGCCAGAAAGGCGGCCTGGACTGGCGCCAGATGTGGGACGTGATCGCCGCCAGCGCGGTGGGCTCGCCCATCGTCAAGGCCAAGGCCGTGCAACTGCGCGAGCACGACTACACGCCCACCTTCACCGTCGGCCAGATGCAGAAGGACGTCGACCTGATCCTCGCCGCGGGCGCCGGCCTGCACGTGCCGCTGGTGCTCACGGCAAGCGTCAGCCAGCTGCTGCACGCCGCGGCCGCCCAGGGCGAGGGCGGGCTGGACTATGCCGCCATCATCCGCGCGGTCGGCCGCGCGGCCGGCGTGACCGTGCCGCCGGCGCGCGGCGAGACGGCATGAGCGAGGGGGAGGGCGCAACGGCTCGCGCAGCGGCCGGCACCACGCCCATTTTGGAACTGCGCGGCATCAGCAAGCGCTTCAGCGGCGTGCAGGCGCTGGACCAGGTCTCCTTCGCCTTGCACGAGGGCGAGGTGCACATGCTGCTGGGCGAGAACGGAGCCGGCAAGTCGACGCTGATGAAGGTGCTGTGCGGCGCCTACGCGGCGGACGCCGGCGAGTTCTTCCATCGCGGCGCGCCGGTGGCGATCCGGGGCCCGGCGGATGCGCGCCGGCTGGGCATCGCGGTCATCTTCCAGGAGTTCACGCTGGTGCCCCACCTGAGCGTGGCGCAGAACATCTTTCTCGGGCGCGAGCCGCGCGGCCGCCTGCCGGGCCTGGTGGACCGCGCGCGCATGCGGCGCGATGCACGGGCGGTGATGGAGCAGCTCGGGATGGGCCTCGATCCCGACACGCCGGTCGCCCGCCTCGGGGTCGCGCAGCAGCAGATGGTGGAGATCGCCAAGGCGCTGTCGCAGCAGGCGCGCATCCTGGTGCTGGACGAACCGACGGCGGCCCTGTCGGACAACGAGACGGAAAAGCTGTTCCGCGTCATCGCCCGCCTCAAGGAGCAGGGCGTGGCGATGGTCTACATCAGCCACCGCATGGCGGAGGTGTTCGCGCTGGGCGACCGCGTCACCGTGCTGCGGGACGGCAAGAAGGTGGGCGCGCGCCTGCCGGGCGAGACCGCGCCGGACGAACTCGTCAGCCTGATGGTCGGGCGCCGGGTCGACATGACGTACAGCCGCCAGTACTGCGCGAACCCCGGCGAAGTGGCACTGGAGCTCAAGGGCGTCAGCGCCGCGACCGGGATCCGCGACGTGAACCTCACGGTGCGCGCCGGCGAGATCGTCGGTCTCGCGGGGCTGGTGGGCTCGGGCCGCACGGAGGTCGCGCGCGCCATCTTCGGCGCCGATCCCGTCACGGCGGGGCGCATCGAGATCTTCGGCCGCCTGCAGGACGGCGGACCGACGCACGCACGCCAGCTCGGCGCCGCGCTGATCCCCGAAAGCCGCAAGACGCAGGGCCTGGCCCTCGTCCGGTCGGTGGCGGACAACCTGCTGGTGTGCAGCCTGGGGCGGCTGTTTCCGCGCGGCTGGTTCGCCCCGCGCGTGGCGCTCGCACGGGCGCGCGAGCTCATCACCCGCCTGCGCATCGCCACCCCGCGCCCGGAACGCCGCGTGGGCGTGCTCTCGGGCGGCAACCAGCAGAAGGTGGTGATCGGCAAGTGGCTCTCCGCCGAGGCGCGCCTGTTCATTTTCGACGAGCCGACCCGCGGGATCGACGTGGGCGCCAAGGCGGAGATCTTCAGCCTGATCGACGGCCTGGTGAAGAAGGGCGCCGCGGTGCTGATGATCTCCTCGGAACTGCCGGAGATCGTCCACGTCTGCGACCGCGCCTACGTGATGCGCGAAGGCCGCGTGGCCGGCGAACTGCAGCGCGCCCAGATGAACGAAGAAGCGATCCTGACCCTGGGGATGCACCATGCCTGAACTCGCCGCCGCCGGGCCGCACGACGCGCTGCACGGCTTGCTCGTCCGCCTCAAGCGCGCGGGAAGCGCCAGCGGCGCCCTGCTGGCGCTGGTGGTGCTCTGCGTCGTGTTCGGGGCGACCGCGGACAGCTTCCTGGCGCTGGCCAACCTGCAGAACATCGCCGTGCAGTCCACCACGCTGCTGCTGCTCGCGCTGCCGATGACGCTGATCATCCTGACCGAGGGCCTGGACCTGTCCATGGGCGCGGTGCTGACGCTGGCCAACGTGGTGCTCGCCGCGGTGGCGGTCGCCACGGGCAGCGTGCTGCAGGGCCTGTTCGCCGCGCTCGGCGTCGGCCTCGCCTTCGGCACGCTCAACGGCGTGCTGGTGGCGCGCCTGGGCATTCCGCCTTTCGTCGCGACGCTGGGCACGCTCGGTGCGGCGCAGGGCCTGGCGCTGCTGGTCTCCGACGGCCAGAGCATCGTCGGCCTGCCCGACGCGCTGACCGCGATCTACGGCGCGCGCTGGCTGGGGCTGCCGGTGTCGCTGTGGATCGCCGTGGCGGCCTACCTGGTGTTCCACCTCGTGCTGTACCACACCCGCTTCGGCACCAACGTCTTCGCCCTGGGCGGCAACCGCGAGGCGCTCACGCTCGCCGGCGTGCGCACGCGCGGGTACCTGGTCGGCGTGTACGCGCTGGGCGGGCTGATGGCGGGGGGTGCCGCCTTGCTCCTGACCGCCCGCATCAGCAGCGGCCACCCGACGGCCGCCCTGGGCATGGAGTTCGACGCCATCGCGGCGGTGGCGCTGGGCGGCACCTCCTTCGAGAAGGGCAAGGGCTGGCTGTTCGGCACCGTGCTGGGCGTGCTGGTCGTGGGCGTGCTGCGCAACGGCCTGAACCTGCTGGGCGTGGCGTCCGCGGTGCAGGTGTCCGCCATCGGCGTGATCGTGATCGTCGCGCTGATGGTCGACGGCTTGCGCGGGAGGACGGCGTGAGCGCCGCCAGCGGACGGATCGACCTGCCGGCGGCGCGGACGCCCGCCTGGCAGGCCGTGCCCGACCCGGTGCGCAACCTGGCCCTGCGCCTGCTCGCGCTGGGCCTGCTGTGCCTGGCCCTGAGCATCGCCAGCGACGCGTTCCTGACCGTCACCAACATCGTCAACGTGCTGCGGCAGGCGGCCCTGCTGTTCCTGCTCGCCTCCGGGCTGACGCTGGTGATCCTGACCGCGGGCCTGGACCTGTCCGTGGGGGCCAACGTGGCGCTGAGCGCCTGCCTGGCGGCGACCTTGATGAAGTCCACCGGCTCCATCGCGCTGGCCGTGGCGGTCGGCCTGGGCAGCGGGCTGGCCATCGGCCTGGCGAACGGCCTGCTGGTGACGCTCCTGCGGCTGCCGCCCTTCATCGCCACCTACGGCATGCTGTGGATCCTGCACGGCGTGACCTACTGGTTCATGAAGGGCGAGACCATCCACGGTTTCCCGCCCGGGTTCCGGGCCATCGGCAGCGGCCACTGGCTGGGCGTGCCGATCCCGATCTACTTCATGGCGGTGTTCCTGCTGGTGGGCGTGCTCTTCGCGCAGCGCACCCGCTGGGGCCAGGAGATCTACGCGGTGGGCGCCAACCCGGAGGCGGCGCGCCTGTCCGGCATCCCGGTAAAGAGCCGGCTGGTGCTGGTCTACGCGGTGAGCGGCGCCATGGCGGGGCTCGCCAGCCTGATCTTCCTCGCGCGCCTGAACTCCGCCGAGGGCGACATCGGCGAATCGCTCACCCTGCCGGCGATCGCGGCCGTGCTCATAGGCGGCACTTCGCTGTTCGGCGGCATCGGCTCCGTGTCCGGCACGCTGGTGGGCGCGTTGATCCTCACGCTCGTCCTCAACGGCATGAACCTGCTGGCGATCAGCTCCAGCTGGCAACCCGTCGTGACCGGGGCGATCGTCGTGCTTGCGGTATTCCTCGACAACTTCACTCGCAAAGGAGACAGAACATGAAAACCCTCACCCTGCGCCTGGCCCTCGTGGCCCTGGCCTTCACCGGCGCTTGCACGGCCCATGCCGACAACGAGCGCATCGCCGTGTTCACCAAGAACCAGACCAACCCCTTCTTCCAGGCCGTGCGGGTGGGCGCCGACAATGCGGCGAAGCAGATGAACGCGAAGGTGACGCACTACGTGCCGACGAAGCCGGACAGCATCCCGGAGCAGATCAGCCAGGTCGAGGACGTGATCGTCCGGAAGCCCGACGCCATCGTGTTCACGCCGGTCGACTACAAGGCGATGGGCCAGGCCGTGGGCAAGATCAACGCCGCGAAGATCCCGGTGGTGAACATCACGGACAAGAGCCAGGGCGGCAGCTTCGTGTCCTTCGTGGGCGCCAGCGACTACGACATCGCCCGCGCCACCGTGCGCCACCTGATCCAGGCCATGGGCGGCAAGGGCAACATGGTGCTGCTCGAAGGCGTCAAGGGCTCGCTGACCAACATCGACCGCGTGCGCGGCTTCAACGACGCCGTCAAGGAAGCGCCGGGCGTGAAGGTGGTGGCCGCGCAGCCGGGCAACTACCAGCGCCTGCAGGCATTGCAGGTGATGGAGAACCTGATGCAGTCGCATCCGAAGATCGACGGCGTCTTCGCCGCCAACGACGCGATGGCCGCGGGCGCGATCGAGGCGCTGGAAGGCGCCAACCGCAAGGCGCTGGTGGCCGGCATCAACGGCACCAAGGAAGCCATCGACGCGATCAAGGCCGGCAAGATGCTGGCCACCGGCGACTACAACGGCTTCCTCCAGGGCTGCGTGGGCACCATGGCGGCCGTGCGCGAGCTGCGCAAGCAGCCGGTCCCCAGCGAGGTGGTGTTCCCCGCGATGGTGATCACCAAGGAGAACTACCAGGCCTGGGACACGCCGGTGGAATCGCGCAGCTGCCCCAAGTGGGAAGAGATCGTCAAGCGCTGAGCGCAAGGAGGCCCCGTGATCTTCATCTTCCACCTGCTGGACCGCGCCGGCGCCGGCGAACTGCGCCAGCGCATGCGCCCGCAGCACAAGGAGTACCTGGGGCAGGTCGCGGACCGGATCGCCTTCGCCGGGCCGCTGCTTGCCGACGACGGCCAGACCATGATCGGCAGCCTGCTGGCGATCGACTTCCCCGACCGCGCCAGTGCCGAGCGCTGGCAGGCCGAGGAGCCCTTCACCCGGGCCGGCGTCTACGACAGGGTGTCGGTGCTGCCGTTCGCCAACCTGTGGCCGCAGAAGGCCGGCTTCCCGCCGGTGTGAGCGCCGCGCGCGACCGCACCGTCGCCGCGGCAAGGAGAGCACCGTGAAGGACTTCGTCTACATCGCCCGCCCCGCGCGCGTGCTGTTCGGGCCGGGCACGCTGCGCCAGCTGGCCTCCGAGCTCGATCGGCTCGGCGTGCGCAAGGCGCTGGTGCTGTCCACGCCGGAGCAACGCGCGTCGGCGGAACAGGTCGCGGCGATGCTGGGCGAGCGCTCCGCCGGCGTGTTCGACCGGGCCGTGATGCACGTGCCGATCGAGACGGCGCGCGAGGCGCGCGCGCACGCGGTGCGCGTCGGCGCCGATTGCGCGGTGGCCCTGGGCGGCGGCTCCACCGTGGGGCTGGGCAAGGCGATCGCGCTCGACTCGGGCCTGCCCATCGTCGCGGTGCCCACCACCTACGCGGGCTCGGAGATGACCACCATCTACGGTCTGACCGAAGGCGGCCTGAAGAAGACGGGACGCGACGACCGCGTGCTGCCGCGCACCGTGATCTACGACCCGGAGCTGACCCTGGGCCTGCCGGTGGAGATGAGCATCACCAGCGGCATGAACGCCATCGCACACGCCGCCGAAGGCCTGTATTCGCCGACCAGCAATCCCATCATCGACCTGATGGCGGAAGAGGGCATCCGCGCACTCGGCCTGGCCCTGCCGCGCCTGCGCGCGCAGCCCAGGGACCTGGAGGTGCGCGGCAACGCGCTCTACGGCGCCTGGTTGTGCGGCACCGTGCTCGCCTCGGTGGAGATGGCGCTGCACCACAAGCTGTGCCACACGCTGGGCGGCAGCTTCAACCTGCCGCACGCGCAGACGCACACCGTGGTGCTGCCGCACGCCCTGGCCTACAACGCCGAGGCCGCTCCGGAAGCGATGCGGCGCATCGCCCGTGCGCTGGACGCCAAGAGCGCGCCGCAGGCCGTGTACGACCTCGCGCGTGCCAACGGCGCGCCCGTGGCGCTGCGCGACATCGGCATGCAGGCCGCCGACCTGGACCGCGCCTGCGACATCGCGCTGCAGAACCAGTACCCCAACCCCCGCCCGCTGGAGCGCGCCGCGCTGCGGCAGCTGCTGCAGGACGCGTACGAGGGCAAGCGCCCGGACGCGTGAGGAACGGGTCGCGCGCCTGGCGGCCAAGGGCCCGGGTTGCGCGGCCGCCGGAGCGCGGTTGCGCGGCGCTCCCTGCGTCATTTTTCACAAGGGGAAAACCCCCTCCCCCTCTTTGCCGGGGGGAGGCGCGCGCGCCGGCTGGCGACACTGGTCCCGGGTCTTTCATGCAAGAGGAACGGGAATGACGACGTTGGGAACCTCATTTCGCCGCGCATGGCGCGGCATGGCCGCAGCCGTGCTGCTCGCCGGCGCCGGCGCCGCGCTCGCGAACGACGTGCCGGCCACGCTGGCCGGCGTGACGCTGGTGAGCGCGGAGCAGGCGCGCAAGCTGGCCGAGGCCGGCACGCCCATGATCGACACGCGCGTGGGCAACGAGTACGCCGACGCGCACGTCAAGGGCGCGCGCAACGTGCCTTACAAGGAGAAGAGCGCCAAGGACGCCGGCTTCGACGCGAAGCAGGACCAGTTCGACCTGTCCAGGCTGCCGGCCGACCGCGACGCGGCGCTGGTCTTCTACTGCAACGGGCCGGAGTGCTGGAAAAGCTACAAGGCCTCCAAGGTGGCCGCGGAAGCCGGCTGGAAGAAGGTGCACTGGCTGCGCGGCGGCTTTCCCGAGTGGAAGGCCAAGGGATACCCCGTCGAATGACGACACCGGCGGCGGGGAAGGCGGAAAAAGCCAGGAGAAGCTTTGCGCTCAGCATCCGGCAGAAGCTGGCCGTGCTGGGCTTCGTGTGCATCGTGGGCGTGTCCTCGCTCGCCGGCATGGCCATCGTGTTTTCCGGCCAGGTGGCGGACACCGCCCACGTGATCGATGAGAAGCGCTTCGCGCCTCTCACGCGCCTGCAGGCCCTGAGCACCCACCTGAAGGAGGTGCGCTTCCGCCTCGCCGGCGTGCTGCTGGACCAGATGCCCGTGCCCGGCTCGCGCAACCACCTGCACGAGACGGTGCAGGCCGCTCCCGGCCTGTGGCGGGAGTTCCGCGACGCGGTGGGGCCGCTCGAAGGCGACAGCGGCACGCTCGCCGCCCGCATCGACGCCGGCCTGCCGCAGTTCCTGCGCTTCGCCCAGGCGCTGGACGCGGCCTATGCGGCCGACGACAAGGCGAAGCTGCAGGCGCTGCTGGAAGACGAGTGGCCTGTCGTGCAGCAGCACATCGTCAAGCCGCTGGACGCGCTGGTGCCCAGCTTCAGCGCGGAGGTGGCGCGCGAGACCGGAGAGCTGGAGACGGCGTCGCGGCGCTTTCGTGACGCGGCCGGCGCTGCGGCCCTCGCCGTGCTGCTCGCCACGGTGGTGATCGCCGGCCTGGTGATCCGCTCGCTGATGGCCGGTGTACGCGCGGCGCTCGCCGTGGCCGAGGCGCTCGCGCGCGGCGACCTCACGCACGAGGTCAGCGTGGGCCAGCGCGACGAACTCGGGCAGCTGCTCGCGGCCCTGGGCGTCACCGTGGAGCGGCTGCGCGGCGCCATCAGCGGCGTGCGCGCCGGCACCGCGGCCATCGCCACCGCCGCTGCCGAGATCGCGGCGGGCAGCGTGGACCTGTCGCAGCGCACCGAGGAGCAGGCGGCGTCGCTGGAAGAGACCGCCTCTTCGATGGAGGAGCTCACCGCCACCGTGGAGCGCAGCGCCGACAACGCGCGGGTCGCCAACGCGGTGGCCGCGGAGGCCAGCGACGTGGCCACGCGCGGCGGCGAAGCCATCGCGGAGGTGGTGCGCACGATGGGCGAGATCGATGCGAGCTCGCGCCGCATCGTGGACATCACGAGCGTGATCGACGGCATCGCTTTCCAGACCAACATCCTGGCGCTGAACGCCGCGGTCGAGGCGGCGCGTGCCGGAGAGCAGGGCCGCGGCTTCGCCGTCGTCGCCGCGGAGGTGCGCACCCTGGCCCAGCGCTGCGCCGCGTCGGCCAGGGAGATCAAGACGCTGATCGCCACGTCCGTGCAGCAGGTGCAGGACGGCACGCGCCGCGTCGGTGCCGCCGGCGAGACCATGGGCCAGATCGTCGGCCAGGTGCAGCGCGTGGGCGCGCTGATCCAGGAGATGGCGGCCTCCGCCCGCGAGCAGGCGGACGGCCTGGGCGAGGTCAACCGCGCGGTGGTGCAGATGGACCAGGTCACGCAGCAGAACTCGGTGCTGGTGGAGCAGGCTTCCGCCTCGGCGGAGTCGCTGCGGCAGCAGGCGCAGAACCTCGTGCAGGCCGTGGCGGTGTTCCGGCTGCCCGCGCCGCCGCAGGCGTTCGCGGTGAACAGTGTGCCGCTGGTGCTCGCGCACGATGACGCGGCCAACGAGCCGATGGCGATCGCCGTCACGCGCTGAGCGTCGGGCGCGCGGCGGGCGCTATCAGCGCAGGTCCCGGTGGCCGCTGGCCTGCCGCAGCACCGCCAGTGCCTGCGCCGCGTTGCCACCGCGCCACGCGACGATCTGGTCCGGCCGCACGAGCGCCAGCGGCGCTTCGTAGAGCTCGCGCAGCACGCGGGAAGGATGGCGCACCACGCGCAGGTCCAGCCCCAATGCGGCCGCCGCCTCCGTGAAAGGCGCCGCATCGGGCGCTTGCGGCCCGAGCGCGAGCAAGGTCCATTCGCGATGGAAGCCGTCGAACAGCGAACGCCCGTCGTCCAGCCAGGCGTGCGGCGGCCGCCCCCCGGGGCAGGCGCTGGCAACGTAGGTGTTCGCGCTGTCCGGCGGCGGGGTGCTGCCGTCGGACACGACCAGGGGCGACCCGTCGTAGCGGCCGCCGAAGGTGACGCCGGGGATGTTGAACTCCAGCCGCACGTGCGCATCCAGGTGCGCCGAGGCTTCGCGCCGCGCGGCTTCGCCCGCGGCGCCGTCCTGTTCCAGTTCCGGGCGCGCCGTGAACAGGCCCACCGAGTCGGCGAAGTGGCGCGCGTAGGCCGTGTTGCGCAGCGCGAGCGGCCTGCGCTCGGTGTCGTAGCTGTCCAGCAGCGTCGCGCGCGCGGCGCCGCGCAGCACGTGTGCCAGCTTCCAGCCCAGGTTGACGGCATCCTCGACCGCCGTGTTGTAGCCCAGGCCGCCCGTGGGCGTGAACAGGTGCGCGGCGTCGCCGGCGAGGAAGACGCGCCCGCGCTGCATGGACTGCGCCACCAGCGAATGGCCCGCCGTCCAGGTGCCGCAGGAGAGCACCTCGATCGGGATCTCGCAGCCCAGGGCCTCGCGAAAGACGCGCCGTGCATCCGCTTCGGTCCAGGTGTCGGCATCCTCGCCCGCGTGCACCGCCGCGTGGAAGGCGAACTCCGACTGTCCGTCCACCGAGGCCAGGAACGCCCGCCGCTGCGGGTTGACCGAGACGTACATCCAGGCCCGCGCATGCGGCAGCACGCGATAGAAGTCGGGGGCGCGCAGGTAGACGGCGAACATCTGGCCGCCCATGAAGTCGCGCCGCACGCCGCTCGCGCCCTCCCACCGGATGCCCAGCGCGTTGCGCACCAGGCTGCGCGGGCCGTCCGCGCCGACCAGGTATCGGGCAACGACCTGGTGGACCGGCCCGCCGTCGGTTTTCTGGATCGCGGCCTGCACGTGCGCGCCCGTGTCGCGGAAGTCCAGCAGCTTCCAGCCGTAGCGCAGCTCGTTGCCGGCGTGCGCCTGCGCGTGGCGCCGCAGCACCTGCTCGACGAATTTCTGCGCCACGCGGTGCGGCAGTTCCGCCGCGCTCCAGGAACCGCCCATGCCCTTGACCTGGCGCACGGCCTGCGCGGCGGTGGGCAAGGACAGGCGCGCCAGCTCCCAGGCGGTGTAGCGCGTGAAGTAGGCGATGTCGGTCGGGTGGTCCGGCGGCAGGCCCAGCGCGCGCACCTCGCCCGCGAAGCCCAGGCGCCGGAAGTGCTCCATGGTCCGCGCCTGCGTCGCGTTGGCCTGCGGGTTGAAGGCGGTCGAAGGCTTGGCATCCACCAGCAGCGTGGACACGCCCCGCTGCCCGAGCTCGTTGGCCAGCATCAGCCCGCAAGGGCCGCCGCCGGCGACGAGCACCTGCGGGCTCAGTAGCCGAAGCGCGTCGTCCACTTGCGTTCGTACTCCATGCGGTCGAAGTGTTCGGCGATGAAATCGATGAAGGTGCGCACCTTGGCGCTCAGGTGCTTGCGGCTGGGATAGGCGAGATTGACGGTCAGGCGCGGCAGGTCCCAGGCATCGAGCACCGGCACCAGCCGGCCCGCCACGATGTCGTCGTAGAGGATGTAGGTCGGCTGCACCAGGATGCCCAGCCCCTCCAGCGCCGCGGCCCGCAGCACCTGGCCGTCGTTGGACTCCAGCACGCCCTTGACCGCCAGCGCGCTCGTCTCGCCGTCGCGGCTGAAGCGCAGCTCGTGCGGGTTGTTGGCGTAGGTGTAGACCAGCAGGGCGTGCCTGGGCAGGTCGGCCACGGTCCGCGGCGCGCCCGCGCGGGCGATGTAGCCGGGCGAGGCGGCCAGGATGCGGCGCGTCTCCGCCAGCCGCCGGATGGTGATGTTGGAGTCCGGCTCGAACTCGCGCGTGCGAATGGCCACGTCGATGTTGTTGTCGATCAGGTCCAGGTAGCGGTTGGCGGTCTCCACGTGCACGGTCACGTTGGGGTAGCGGCGCGTGTACTCCGGCAGCAGCGGCGCGATGTGCTGCATGGAAAACGACAGCGAGGCCGTGATCCGCAAGGTGCCGGTGGGATTGAGCGTGGACGCGTTGACAGCCGATTCGGCATCGTGCAGGTCGGCCAGGATGTGCTTGCTGCGGCGCAGGAATTCCTGTCCCGGCTCCGTGAGGTACAGGCGCCGCGTGTTGCGTTCGACCAGCCGTGCGCCCAGGCGCTCCTCCAGGGCGGCCAGGTGCCGGCTGGCGGCGGCGTTGGACAGCCCCAGTTCCTCCGCGGCACGGCTCAGGCTGCCGGTTTCGGCCACCTGCACGAACAAGGCCATCTCGGTCCACCGGTCCAAGGGTTTGTCTCCTGCTGTCTTTGCGCGGCGCGGAAAACTCATTTGCCGCCGGGCGCTTTCCCAAATTATGGCCGCGCCCTAGAGTCGGCGGCCAGGAGAGCTCCGATGCGCAACCTTACCCAGGACAACATCACCCAGGCGGTCATCGCCCGGCTGGCGGACACGCCCGATCCGCGCCTGAAGGAGATCATGACCAGCCTGGTGCAGCACCTGCACGCCTTCGCGCGGGAGGTGAAGCTGACCGAGGAGGAGTGGTTCCAGGGCATCGATTTCCTCACGCGCACCGGCCACATCACCGACGACAAGCGGCAGGAGTTCATCCTGCTGTCGGACACGCTGGGCCTGTCGATGCTGACCATCGCCATGAACAACGAGAAGCCGGCGGGCTGCACCGAGTCCACCGTGTTCGGACCCTTCTACGTGGAGGGTGCGCCCGCTTTCGACCTGGGCGAGGACGTGGCCAACGGCGCCGCCGGCATCCCTTGCGTGGTGCGCGGCACGGTGCGCGGACGCGACGGCGAGCCGGTGCCCGGCGCGGAGATCCACGTGTGGCAGGCCGATGCCGAGGGCAAGTACGACGTGCAGCGCGCCGGCCTGGACGGCCACCAGGCCCGTGGCGTCCTGCACGCGGACGGCCAGGGGCGCTACCACTTCCGCTCCATCCTCGCCGAGGCCTATCCCATCCCGGACGACGGCCCGGTGGGCGACATGCTGCGGGCGACCAGGCGCCATCCGTGGCGGCCGGCGCACCTGCATTTCATGATCAAGGCACCGGGTTACGAAACGCTGATCACGCACGTCTTCCGCAATGGCGACGCCTACCTCGACTCGGACGCGGTGTTCGGCGTGCGCCAGTCGCTGGTCGCCGACTGGGTGAAGCAGCCCGACGGCAGGTACCTGGTGGAGTACGACTTCGTGCTCGCGCCGCAGACCGGGCAAGCGCGTTGATCCGCCACATCGTCATGTGGAACGTGCGTGGCGCCACCCGCGACGAGAAGCTCGCCAACATCGGCCGGCTGAAGGAGGCCTTCCTGGGGCTGCGCGGGCGCATCCCCGGCCTGCTGCACCTGGAAGTCGGCGTCGACACGAGCGGCGTGGACTACGCCTGCGACGTGGTGCTGGTGAGCGACTTCGCATCGCAGCAAGCGCTGGACGCCTATGCCGCGCACCCCGAGCACCTGCGCGTGCGCACGGAGCTCGGCGACGTCCGCATCGCCCGCCACCAGGTCGACTACCCGATCCCGGACACGCCATGACCCACACCCTGATCCGCGGCGCCACCATCCTCACCATGGACCGCCAGGGCGACCTGCCGCAAGGCGACCTGCTGGTGCAGGACGAGCGCATCGCCGCCATCGCACCGCGGCTGCAGGCGGACGACGCGGAGGTGGTCGACGCCACCGGCTGCATCGTGATCCCCGGCCTCGTCAACGCCCACATGCACACCTGGCAGACCGCGTTGCGCGGCGTGGCGGCGAACTGGACGCTGCTGGAGTACTTCCAGAAGATGCATGCGGGCCTGGCCACCGCCTTCGCCGCCGAGGACCTGTACATCGCCACCCGCATGGGGGCGCTCAACCAGCTGAACTGCGGCACCACCACGCTGGCCGACTGGTGCCACAACAATCCGACCCCCGCGCACAACGACGCGGCCATCGAAGGCCTGCTGTCCACCGGCATTCGCGCGGCCTTCTTCCACGGCACGCCCAAGCCCGATCCCAAGCCGGGGCAGGTGCCGTTCTGGGAAGTCCCGCACCCCCGCGCCGAAGTCGAACGGCTGCTCAAGGCCCACCAGGGCAACGCGCTGCTGTCGATCCAGGCGGCCGTGCTGGGGCCGCACTATTCGACCCTGGACGTGGCGATGCAGGACTTCCGCATGGCCCGCGAGCTGGGCCTCATCGCCTCGCTGCACCAGGGCGGCGGCGCCGCCCGCACGCCGGACGGCTGGGAGCGGCTGGAAGCCGCCGGCCTGCTGGGCCCCAACATCAACATCGTGCACGGGCACGCGCTCTCGGACGAGCAGCTGCAGCGCTTCTGCGCGCTGGGCATGAGTTTTTCCGCCGCCGCCGAGAGCGAGATGTCGCAAGGCCATGGCCACCCGCTCACGGGGCGGCTGCGCCAGTACGGCCGGGCGCCCTCGCTGGGCGTCGACCTGGAGAGCGTGCTCTCGGGCGACATGCTCACGCAGGCACGGGTGGCGCTGGGCATCCAGCGCAGCCTGGACAACGTCGCCTACCGCGCGCAGCACGGCACCATTCCGCCCACGTCCACCATCACCACGCGCGAGGCGCTCTCCTGGGTGACGGTGGAAGGCGCGCGCATGCTGCAACAGCTCGACCGCATCGGCACCCTGGCGCCCGGCAAGCAGGCCGACCTGGTGGTGATCCGCGCGAGCGACCTGAACATGCAGCCGGTGCACGATGCGGTGAGCAGCGTCGTCTTCCAGGCATCGCTGGCCAACATCGACAGCGTGATGGTCGCGGGCAGGTGGAAGAAGAGGGCGGGGCGGCTGCTGGCGGGCGACCTGGCGGCGGACCTGCGCACGCTGCGCGCCTCCGGAGAGAAGATCACGCGCGCGATGGGCTTGCTGCCGGGTTGAGGCGCCGCGCGCGCAGTCAAGCCGCGCATTATCGACGCTGCCGCGCCCGGCGGCAACGGGCATAAGACGGGATTGCGGTGACCCGGGCGAGGGGCAAGATGCCACACCCCCGAACGGCCATGAGCCCCGCGCCCCCTTCCCCCCTCCCGGCCGACGCTGCGGGCACCGAAGCCCTCGCCCTGGCCATCGCGCTGCCGCGCCGGTCGCAGGTGGTGCTGGTGATGGACCTGGTGGAATCGGTCCGCCTGATGGCCGCGGACGAAACCGCCGTCGTCGGGCATTGGCGCGGCTTCGTGCAGCACGCGACGGCGAGCGTCCTGCCGCGCCATCGCGGCCGCCTGGTCAAGAGCCTGGGCGACGGGATCATGGCCGTGTTCGACTCCGCGCACGACGGCGTCGCTGCGGCGCTGGAGCTGCACCGCCATTTCGATCGCGCCAACGAGGCGCTGGCGGAGGAGCGCAAGCTCTACCTGCGTGCCGGCCTCAACGCCACCACCGTGTTCGTGGACGACATCGACATCTACGGCGCGGGCGTGAACCTCGCGGCCCGCATCGCCAGCCTGGCGGGCCCGGGCGAGACCATGGTCACCGTGGAGGTGCGCGACGACCTCGTCGAAGGGCTGGACGCGCGGATCGAGGACATGGGCGAGTGCTACCTCAAGCACGTGGCGCAGCCCGTGCGGGCCTTTCGTGTCGGGGAGGCCGGGCCGCGGCCCTTGCTGGCCTCGACCATCGATTACGGCTCGGCCCTGCAGCCGACCATTGCCGTCGTGCCCTTCGCCTCGCGCATCGACGAGCAGCATGCCTTCGCGATCGGCCACCTGATCGCGGACGGGGTCATCGCCCATCTGGGCGGCAACGCCACCTTGCGCGTCATCTCGCGCCTGTCGTCGGCGGCTTTCCTCGGGCGCGAAGCGACGCCGCAGCAGGTCAAGCAGCAGCTCGGGGCGGCCTATGTGCTCACCGGCAGCTTCGTGCCCGGCGGCAACGCCCCGACCGACCTCATCCTCATCCAGGGCTCCCTCCTGCACGGCGGCAGCGCGGAGGTGATGTGGACCGACCGCTTTTCCGTTCCCCTGGCCGACCTGTGCGCGGTCGACAGCGAAGCGTGCCTGCGGCTCGCGGCCGGCGTGCACACCTGCATCCTGGAGACCGAGGCGCGGGCGGCCTCGCGGCAGCCCTTGCCGACGCTGGCCAGCTACTCGCTGCTCCTGAGCGGCATCCGCCTCATGCACCGGTCCACTAGCGCGGACATGGCGCTGAGCCGCAAGGTGCTCGAGCACCTGTCGGAGCGCCACCCGCGGCACGCGGAGCCCTACGCGTGGCTGGCCAAGTCCTTCCTGATCGAGGCGATCTCCAGTTCCACCGACACGCAGGGCAACACCGAGCGCGCCCAGGGCATTTCCCGCGACGCGCTGGAACGCTTCCCGCACCACGCGCTGGCGCTGGCCGTGCAGGCGCACGTGCTCACGCACCTCGAAGGCAAGCCGCAGGAGGCCACCGACAAGATCGCGGCGGCGCTGGAGGTCGATGCCAACGAGCCGCTCGCCTGGTTGTTCAAGAGCGTGCTGTCCGCGATGTGGGGCGATCCGGCCGAAGCCGTGCAGGAAGCGGCGCGCGCACAGGCGCTGTCGCCGGCCGATCCGCTGCAGTACTACTTCAAGCTGATCGCGGCGGCGGCCTGCACGGCGAACCAGGACTATGTGACAGGCACCGCGCTGGCGCGCGAGGCCTTGCGCCTGAACCGCTACCACACGCCCACCTGGCGCGTCCTGATCACGAACCAGGTGTGCAGCGGGGACGTCGAAGCTGCCCAGGAGTCCGCCCAGGAGCTGCTGCGGCTCGATCCGTCCTTCTCGCTGCGCACCTACGTCGCGGCCAAGACGGCGTCCAGCCGAACCCGTCGGCATTTCCTCGCGGCCGCGATGGAGGTGCCGGTTCTCCGGTCCACCCTGTGAGGAGAGAAGATGGCCAACGCCCTGATCCGCAACGCGCTGAGCGCACGCTTCGAGAAGAACCGCCTCAAGCTGATGGCGGAGGTGGGCCACCGCATGCCGTACCAGGTGCAGGCCCTCATGAGCGGGGGCTACAGCGGCGGGTATAGCGGCGGGTATAGCGGCGGCTACAGCGGCGGGTACAGCGGAGGGTATGGAGGCGCTCCCGCCGTCGGCGGGGAGCTGCTCTGGAGCGACGCGCTCGTGAGCACCCGCGCCGGCATCGAGCCGCCGCAGGTCGGCGCGCCGCGCGACACCATGCGGGCGTGGAGGCCGGGACACGACGACGACAAGAAGCTGCCCCGCTGGGACGCCTGGGTGCACGCCGAGATCATCCTGCCCGAACTCACGCGGCCGCTCACCTTCGCCACGACGAACACGAGCGTTTCCGTGCAGCTTTCCACGGTGCCGGCGTTCACCCTGGACAAGCCGGGCGAAGCGACCTACACCAGCCAGCTCGATGGCGTGCTCAGCGAGTTCGGCGAGCGGCAAAAGCGCAGCCGCGAGATCGTGCTGCAGGCGGCCAGCACGGCGCCCTTCTGGTCCACGATCGTGCCCGTCGGCGCGCAGACGCCCGCGACCCTCAGCGTGCTGGGCGTGGCGCAGCGGCTCGCCCTGGCCATCGAGATGCGCTTCAAGCACGAATTCGCCGCCTGGCGGCCTTCCGAGCGCTCGGCGATGGTGCAGCCCATGATCCCGGTGCCGCGCCACGGCTCCTATCCCATGGGCCATGCCTGCGAGGCGCACATCGCGGCCAGGGTGCTGGCCGAGCTGGTCCGCGTCCCGGGCAGCGTGGACCCGTACTGGGGCGCGATGGAACAGCAGCTCATCGCGCTGGCGGACCGCATCAGCCGCAACCGCGTGGTGGCGGGCGTGCACTTCCCGATCGACACCGAGGCGGGGCAGGCGCTGGGCAGCTGGCTGGCGGAGTATTTCCTGGCCAGTTGCATCGGCGAGGCATCGGTGCGCATCCACGCAAAGACGTACACGCCCGGCGCCGGCGCCATCCAGGGCCCGTACCTGGACGTCGTGGGCGGCGGCGTCGCGGGCGCCGACATCGTCAAGCTGCCCAGGCAGGACGCCCTGGAGGCCTTGTTCGAAGCCGCGCGGCTGGAATGGGCCGGCTTCCGGCCGGGGGCGTGATCCATGGCGCAGCTCGATCCCTACCTGCAGATCGCGAGGCAGACGGGTTTCGTCGACTACCACCCCAACTACGGGGCCGCCACGCGGCTGGACTTCCTGCTGGAACTCGCTGCCGGCGGCGCTGCCACGCTGCGCGCGGCGGCGGCCGGTGCGGGCGGCATCCTGGTCAACGAGGCGCACCTGGATGCGAACTCCGCGTTCGTCACCGCGCGCATGACCTTGCAGGAGCTCGACGGCCTGGTTGCGGCGGGGGCGATCGAGCGCGTCGAGCTGGCCGAGAGCGTGCGTCACCAGCGGACGCTGTGGCCCAAGGACAAGGCCTTCGACGACGCGGCGCGCACGGTGCCGCCGTTCGAGGCGAGCCGCTCCTCCGCCACGCTGGCGGCGATCATCGATGACGGCTGTCCGTTCGCGCATGCGGAGTTCCGCAAGCCCGATGGGGTGACCACCCGCGTCGTGGTGCTGTGGGACATGGATCCGAATCCGGAGTTCGCGCATCCGCAGTCCGGTGCTCCCGGCGGATTCTTCCGCGGCCGCGAAGTGCCGGGCTCGCAGCTCGACGCCTGGATGGCGGCCGCCACCACCGGTGGCGTGCTCGACGAAGACAGATGCTATGCCGCCGCGGGCTACTCCACCGTGCTCAACGCCTCGCTCACGCACGGCAGCCACCTGCTGGGCCGGTTCGCGGGAAAAAGCTATACCCGCGCGGGTGGGGCGCCCGACGCCGCGGCCACTGCCGACATCGCCTTCCTGCAGATTCCGCGGCGCTCGCTGGAAGCGCCGGACGGCGGCTCCATGCACGCTTGCATCCTCGACGGCCTGCGCTACCTGCGGCGCGTCGCGGAGAAGAGCCACTACCAGAAATGCATCGTGACCTGCGCCATGGGCAGCCTGCTCGGGCCGCACGACGGCACGTCGCTGTTCGAGCGCGCGCTCGACGCCTTCCTGGCGGAGCCGGGCATCCCGTTCACCCTCGTGTTCGCCGCCGGCAATGCGGACGGCCAGCGCCTGCATGCGGAGCTGTCGCCCGATGCGCAGGGCAAGGCTTCCGTGCTGTGGATGCTCCCCGGGGACAACGAAGCAGCGAGCTTCGCCGAGTTGTGGGTGCCGGCAGGCGCCAGCGGCGTGGCGTTCACCGCGACCGCGGACGGCGCCACGCAGGTCCTGGCCGGCGGGGCTTTCGCCCCCGTGGGGCCGCGGCTGGTGGCGGTGCAGACCGGCGAACGCCTGACGCTGCGTTACGCGCCGACGCGCAGCAGCGAGCTGCAGACACCCGCCGGGCAACAGGGCTTCGCCAGCGTCCAGGTGGAATGGACAGGCGGCGGCACCGTCCACGGCTATGTCGCCTGGGGCGGGGAGAACCTGGGCTGCCCGCGTTCGACCAAGCAGACGGAATGGCGGGCCGCTCCCGCCGCGACGGGCACGCTGGTGCACGGCGGCGGGACCTTGCTCGGCGATGCATGCGGCACGAGCGCAGCCATCGTGGTGGCCGGTGGCTACGTCGGGGCGAACAATGCGGCGCACCGCGCGCGTGCCGCGTACTCCAGCACCGGACCGATCCGGGCCGCGCACAGGAAGGGCCCCACCTGCCTGGCGCTGAGCGACGAGGACTCCGCCGTGCAAGGCATTCCCGGGCCGGGCACGCGCAGCGGCTCCACCCGCGAATACGTCTGGGGCACCAGCGTGGCCGCGCCGCAGGTCGCGCGCGCGCTCGTCAATGGCGAGGCGCTGCCGACGCGAGGTGCCTCGCCGCTGCCGCCCGAGGAAGAGGTGGGGGAAGGCTTCCTGTCGTGAACGGGAAACGCGGCCGGCCTGGCAGCGGGTAGCGGGCGTGCTCAGGGCGCGGTGGATTCCTGCGCCGGCTCATCCGTGTCAGGCGAAAAGTCGCCCAGGCGTCCGAGCAGCAGCAGGCCGGACACGATCACCAGTGTCTTGAGCAGCATGACGCGCTCCGAGGCCGGCCCCGGCGGCAGCGCCCAGGCGTTCTGCAGCACCGGGCTGGTCGCCAGCAGCACGGCCGCCAGCATGCCCGTCCAGCGGGCGTCGTCGCGCGCCAGCGCCGCGATGCTCAGGCCCAGGACGGCCGACAGGGCGACCGCGGCCCACAGCAGGGGCCAGGGCGCACCCTTGGCGTGGATGTAGCCGATGGCGCCCCAGACGCAGGAGGCCACCGCCAGGCGCATGGGAGGCGCACCCGGGGCCGGGCCCCGGGCGCGCCGCGCCGCCTTGCGGGCGGGCGCTGCGGTCGCTTGCATGACGCTCACTCGGCCTTGGCGAGCTCCGTGACCGGCTTGCGGACAACCGCCATGCGGGCCATGTAGCTGGAGCCGCTGTCCTCGGCGGAGTAGGCCGCCACGCTGGTGCGTGCGGCCAGGTAGCCGGCCGTGGCTTCGGCGCGCGTCATGGCGCTGGGCGCATGCGCGAGCTGGTCGTAGTCGTCGGCCCAGGGATTGACGCCCGAGCGGCGGAACTGCTGCAACTGCTCCTGCACCTGCGCGCGCGACAGCGTGGAGGTGAACGGGTGCGGATCCGCGGTGATGTCGTCGGCAAACGCGGTGCCCGCGGCGGCGCAGGCGGCGGCGATGACGGTAGCGAGATAGCGGTTCATGATTTCTCCATCAGGGTTGAGGGCCGTCGGCAGGCTTTCCGGCCGCCGACCCACGAAGGATGGAGAGGGACGCGGGATCGCGCAGTGCGCTTACGCACCGGACTTCGCATGTGGCCCGCGGCCGGGCTGGCCGTGCGCGAGCCGCTGCAGGCGCTCGGGGTCGCGCACGACCAGCGCGGCGCCGTCCTTGGCGAGCACGCCCGATTTGACGAGGGCCGAGAGCTCGCGCGTGATCTGCTCGCGGTAGCTGCTCACACGGTGCGCCAGTTCCGCGTGGCGCGGCGCGGGATCGATGCGCAGGGAACCTTCGGGCGCGCCGCCGGCGGCCGCGAGACGCAGCAGCTCCATGCACACGCGCTGCTGCACGTTGAGGGTGCTGACTTCGACCACCCGGTCCACCAGCGAGCGCACGAGCCCCGTCAGGCGCAGCAGCACCCGTTCGTTGACCTGCCACTCGGCGCGCAGCAGCGCGCGGAAATCGGCGGGCCGCATGGAGGCGAGCAGCCCCGGGGTGAGGGCCACCACGTCCGCCGAACGCGGGAGGCCGTCCAGCGCCGCGATCTCGCCGAAGGAGCTGCCCGCGGCCAGCTCGCGAAAGCTGGTCTCGCGGCCGCTGGAGGCATAGGTGGTCACGCGCACCGTGCCGCCGACGATGAAGTGCACGTCGCGGTCCGGGTGTTCGCGCGCGACCAGGCGCTGGCCCGCCTCGTAAGGCCGCCACGTGCACTGGCGCGCGATGTCGTCCAGGCGGGCGGCGTCCACGCCCTGCAGCAGGTCGATCTGCCGCAGCCCCAGGCTGGACGGTTGGCTGGCACCGCTCATGTCGATCCCTTCCGCTGGCCCCGACTCTGGCCCACCTTGGCGATCGCCGCAAGGAGGGTCCCCACGGCCGGCTTCGCTCGCGCCCGGGCTTGTGGCAATCTAGCGCGCATGGACACGATGCAGCCCTTGCGCACCACCACCGCCGGCGTCCTCGAGGTCGCGTGGCACGAAGCCGGTCCCGCGGACGGCCCGCCCGTGTTCCTGATGCATGGCTTTCCCTACGACATCCATTCCTACGTGGAGGTCGCGCCGATGCTCGCCGCGCAGGGCTGCCGCGTGATCGTGCCCTACCTGCGCGGTTACGGCCCGACGCGCTTCCTGCGCGCGGACACCATGCGCTCGGGCGAGCAGGCGGCGCTGGGCGCGGACCTGCTGGCGCTGATGGACGCGCTGCGCGTGCCGCGCGCGGTGCTCGCCGGCTACGACTGGGGCGGTCGCGCGGCTTGCGTCGTGGCGGCCCTCTGGCCGCAGCGTTGCTCGGGGCTGGTCTCGTACAACAACTACAACATCCACGACGTCGCGCGCGCGATGGAGCCGGACACGCCGGAGAACGAGCGCAAGTACTGGTACCAGTACTACTTCCACTGCGAGCGCGGGCGCGCGGGCCTGGCGGCGCACCGCCGCGCCTTGACCAGGCTGCTGTGGGAACTGTGGTCGCCCAGCTGGGACTTCGACGATGCCACCTTCGAGCGCAGCGCGGCGGCCTTCGACAACCCGGACTTCGTCGCGGTGGTGATCCACTCCTACCGCCAGCGCTACGGCCTGGAGGCCGGCGATCCTGCTTACGCCGACATCGAGCGGCGCCTGGCAGCGCAGCCGGTCATCGGCGTGCCCACGATCACCTTCGATGGCGCCGACGACGGCGTCCGCGCACCCGCACCCGAGAGCGCCCATGCCCGCTTCTTTTCCGGGCCCCGCTCGCACCGCATCGTGCCCGGCGCCGGACACAACCTGCCGCAGGAAAAGCCCCGGGTCTTCGCCGACGCGGTGCTCGAACTGGTGCGCGCCGTGCGCTGAAGTCCCTGCTGGGCGTAAGCCGTTGCGCTGCCAGGCAGGGGCTGCGCGCCTACCCTGTTCGTCCATGCCCGTTGGCACGTGGCGCGGCCGCCATCGACCATTCTTGGGACCAGCCCAAGACGACGAACGGACCCCGCACATGTTGCAGCAGCCGGATGCATTCCTCACGCACACGATCAGCCTGGCGAGCGCCTACGGCGAAGTCGTCGCCTCCGAACAGGTGACGGCCGGCGAGCTGCAGGACGCGCTGCGCCGCTTCTACAACCAGGCGGTGCACTGCGCCAATTCCGTCGTCGTGCTCGACGGCGTGACCCAGAGCCGCAACACCTTCCTGGAGTTCGTGCGGCACTTCAACGATTCGGCCGAGCGCGCTGCCCGCCTGCACGCCGCCTGATCGCGCCGCCGCTTGGCCGCGCCAGGGGTGAGCTGCCCGGCCGAGCACGCCGAGGCGCGTCAGCGGAACAGCACTTCGGTCACCCGCGCCCGGTAGAAGGGGAAGTACGCCGGGGTGCCGAAGAAATTCCCGCCGTCGACGCGGAAGGGCAGCGTGTAGCCGTCGACGACGCGAAAGTCGCCGAGCTCGCCGCCGAAGGGCTGCAGGCGGAACACGCGCTGCGGATTGGCGTCGCTCCAGCGCGGCATGCAGACCCATTGCGGCTGGCCGCGCGCATCCACCCGGAGATCCACTTCCTGCTCCATGCCGCCGTGGCGCACCAGTGCGCGCGCGGTGTCCCCATCCACGGCGGTCCAGCGCACGCCCGCCTGCGGCAGCAGCGAAGCGGGCGCCCAGATCGCCGCTTCCGCGACCACGCGGCCGAAGCAGGCGCGCAGGTGATCCGGCGTGCCGCCGGCGCGCACGAGCGGCAGCCAGCCGAGCCAGCCGAAGCGCGTCCACGACCGATCGCGCACCATGCCGTCGGACCCGGACAGCCGCAGCAGGCCGCGGCCCACCTGCACCTCCCACAGGAGTCCCTCGGGCGCGGCGAGCACCTGCCGCGCGCGCATGGGCTGGTAACGGGCAGGCGTGCCGCTGCCGAGCGCGAGCTCGCCCTCCATCGCCAGCTCCACCACGCCCGACAGGCGGGTGCCGGGCGCGATCGCGTGCAGGAAGTAGCGCCGCGCGGGCTCCGGCAGGTCCGCCACCAGCGCCGGGTCGAAGCGCGCCGGCAGCGGCAGCCGGAAGGCCAGCAGCGCCGCACGCGCGTCCCCGGGGCCACGCAGGCTCACAAGGCCTTCCACTCCGGGATGCAATGGCGTGCCAGCGCAGTGACCCAGAAGGGTTCGGACGGATCGAAAGCCAGGCCGAGGGCGGGGCTGACCAGGAAGCCGGCACGCTCGAATGCGTCCGGATCCTGGCGGCGCACGAAGGCCGCGAGCGTGGCGAAGGGGACCGAGACATTGCCCAGCGTGATGACCTCGGCCTCCAGGGTGATCTCCTCCAGCCGGCCGCAGTCCTGGAAGCGGTAGACGATGTCGCCGTAGTCCAGCTCGTTGAGGCCGACGTCGTTGCGTGCCGCGCGCCAGGGCAGGCCGCGGGCGCGCCGCAGGTCCTCGGCGGAGTCCGTGAACCGCGTGCCGTCGACCTGCACGTAAGGATCGAGCTTCATGCGCTTCCTAGGCCGCCGTCCCCGCCGCGCGCCGGATGATTTCGGCGAAATGCTTGAGCACCGGCGAGCGGGTCGCGCCCTTGGGCCACAGCATGCCCGGAGTGCGGATCGGCGTGGGGTCTTCCAGCGGAATCACGCGCAGATCGGCGGACTGGGAAACCGCCGTCTCGGTGATGATCCCGGCCAGGTCGGTCTGGCGGATCAGCTCGATCATGGGTGCGACCGAATTCATCTGCGCCACCACCAGCGGCTCGGCCCCGGCCTGGTCGAAGCAGTCGTCGAGCAGCTTGCGCGTGAGGAACTGCGGCGGCAGCAGCACCATGCGCACGTTGTGCAGTTCCGCCATGCGCACGCGCCGGCGCTTGCCCAGGGGATGGTGCACCCCGACCACCAGCCGCAGTTCTTCCCGGTAGAGCGGCTCGAACCAGAGGTCGCCGCCGTCGCCCGGCGGGTAGGAGACGGCGATGTCCAGATGCCCGGAGCGCAGCCGCTTGAGGATGGGCGCGGCGGCGAGTTCCTCCACCGACACCGCGATGCCGGGGTAGTGGTTCAGCAGCGTGGCCACGCACTGCGGCACCATGCGCGTGTTGAAGCTGGGCGTGGTGCCCAGGCGGATGCTGCCGGTGATGGCCTCCCCGGGCTGGCGCAGCGCCTGCACGCCGAGGTCGATCTGCTCCAGCGCGGGCGTCATGTGGCTGCGCAGGATTTCGCCGGCCTCGGTCAGGCGCACCTGCCGGCCGCTGCGGTCGAACAGCGGCGTGCCCAGCTCTTCCTCGAGCTGCCGGATCTGGTGCGACAGGGTGGACTGCGTGACGTGCAGCCGCTCGGCCGCGCGCGTGAAGTTCAGGGTTTCCGCTATCGCGTCGAAGTAGCGCAGGTGCCGAAGCTCCACTCAGACCTCCATTCAGGAAGAAATCGCCCCGAGCGCGCTGCCGGACCGCGTGCCACCGCAGAACCGGCTTTGCCCGGCCGCTGGTGGCGCCCCCTCGAGGGGGAGGCGCCGCAGGCGCTTCGGGGGGAGCCATCTAGGGTCCGCCCGGATTGCGATCGATGGCATCGATCATAGCCGTTGAAATTCATCACTTTCCAGCCCGGCGGAGCGCTCCTAGACTGCGCCCCGAATCCACAGGAGACACGCATGGCCCAGGCTGAAGTGAGCGATTTCGCGCAGGCGGTGATCGACCGCATGGCGGAGTGCAAGGACCCGCGCTTGCAGCAGGTCATGAGCTCCCTGGTCAAGCACGCGCACGCCTTCATCCGCGAGGTGGACCTCACGCCGGACGAGTGGATGGCGGGCATCCAGTTCCTGACCGAGACCGGCCAGAAGTGCGACGAGAAGCGCCAGGAGTACATCCTGCTGTCGGACACGCTGGGCGTCTCGATGCTGGTCGTGGCGCTGGCGCAGGCGCGCGGCGCCAGGGCGCTGGCCGACCAACCGGGCGAGCGGCCCACCGAGGCCACGGTGCAAGGACCGTTCTTCTGGCCGGGCGCGCCGAAGAAGGAGCTGGGCGAGGACATCGGCGCCGGACTCGGCGAGCCCACGCTGTACCACGGGCGCGTGACCGACACCTACGGCAAGCCGGTCGCCGGCTGCGTGGTGGACGTGTGGTCCGGTGACGAGGGCGGCCTGTACGACATGCAGAAGGGCGACGAGATGAGCCTGCGCGCGCAGTTCCGCACCGACAAGGACGGCAACTACCGCTTCTGGTCCATCAAGCCCACCTACTACCCCGTGCCCGGCGACGGCCCCGTCGGCCGCATGCTGGACAAGATGGGCCGCCACCTCAATCGCCCGGGCCACATGCACATGATGCTGGACGCGCCGGGGCACGAGAAGCTGGTCACGCACATCTTCGTCAAGGACAGCCCTTACCTGGATTCCGACGCCGTCTTCGGCGTGCGCAACAGCCTCATCGTGGAGTTTCCCAAGCACCAGCCCGGGACGGCGCCGGACGGCCGGCGCATGGACAAGCCGTACTACACGGCGAAGTACGACTTCAGGCTGGTGCCGTCGGGGCGGTGACACGCGCGCCGGGCGCTGGGGTCCGCTTCGTTCCCCGCCACCTCGCAGGCGCCTGCCTCCTCGCATCGGTATCCGTAGGGTGGTGGTGAGCGCCAGCGAACCCCACCGACCACGCACAAACATCGGGAGAATCCCATGAAGATCGGCAAGGCCACCGTGCCGCGCTCGGCCATCACCACGTCCAACGCGGACACCATCGTCGTGCGCGGGCAGGACCTGTCGCGCGACGTGATCGGGCAGGTGAATTTCGCCGACTACTTCCACTTCCTGCTCACGGGCCGCAAACCGGACGCGGCCAGCAGCGCCGTGCTCAACGCCACCCTGGTCGCCATCGCCGACCACGGCCTGGTGCCCAGCGTGCAGGCGGCGCGCATGACGTATGCGGCCGCGCCCGAGGCACTGCAGGGTGCGGTCGCGGCCGGCATCCTGGGTTGTGGTTCGGTCATCCTCGGGGCCTCTGAATCGGCGGGCCGCCTGTTCGTCGAGATCGATGAAGAATCGAAGAAGCGCGGCGGCGACCTGCGCGAAGCGGCGCGCGCGGTCATCGCCGGCCGGCGCGAGCGCAAGCAGTCCATCCCCGGCTACGGCCACCCCGAGCACAAGGAGCGCGACCGCCGTGTCGATGCCTTGTTCGCGGTGTCGCGCCAGGCCGGCGGCGGCCAGCACTTCGTCGAGATCGCGCAGATCGTCGAGGACCTGATCCCCGGCATCGTCGGCAAGGACCTGAAGCTCAATGTCTCCGCGGCCATCCCGGCGGTGCTGCTCGGCGTCGGCTTCCCCGTGGGTGCCTTGAAGGGCGTGCCCATCCTGGCGCGCACCGCGAGCCTCATCGCCCACCTGAACGAGGAAATGAGCGATCCCATCGGCTTCGCCCTGTCCTACCAGGCCACGCGGGAGTACGAATACACCGGCACCATGCCCCAGGAGCGCAAGTGATCAAGGTGCTGGACGGCGTGCGCGTGCTGGAGCACGGCACCTTCATCACGGGCCCCGCGGCTTCCATGCTGCTGGCCGACCTGGGCGCCGACGTCGTGAAGGTGGAACTGCCCGGCACCGGCGACCCCTTCCGCGCCTTCAAGGGAGGCCTCTATTCGCCGCACTACCAGACGGTCAACCGCAACAAGCGCAGCGTGACGCTCAACACCAAGCAGCCGGCGGACCTGGAGAAGTTCGACGCGCTGGTGAAGGACGCCGACGTCTACATCCAGAACTTCCGGCCCGGCTTCGCCGAGCAGATCGGCACCGGCTTCGAACGCCTGCGCGGCATCAACGAGCGCCTGATCTACTGCGCCATCAGCGGCTTCGGCTCCACCGGCCCGGCGGCGCAGCGTCCCGCCTACGACAGCGTCGCCCAGGCGGCCAGCGGCTTCCTGCGCCTGCTGGTGAACCCCGGCAACCCGCGCGTGACCGGTCCTGCGATCGCCGACCTGGTGACCGGCTTCTATGCCGCCTACGGCATCCTGGGCGCGCTGTACGACCGCGAGAAGACCGGCACGGCGCGCAAGGTGGAGCTGTCGATGTTCGAGGCCATGACGCACTTCAACCTCGACGCCTTCCAGCACCTGTTCTCGGCCAACGAGGTGATGGGCCCCTTCAGCCGGCCCAGCGTCTCGCAGTCCTATGTGCTGGAGTGCAGCGACGGCAAGTGGGTCGCGCTGCACATGTCCTCGCCCGAAAAGTTCTGGCAGGGCCTGGCCACCGCCATGGAGCGCGCGGACATCTTCCAGGACGAGCGATTCGCCAGCCGCCAGGGCCGCATCGACAACCAGGAGGCGCTGATCCAGGTGCTGCGCCCCGTCTTCCGCCAGCACGACCGGGCCGAGTGGTGCCGCCGGCTGGAGGCCAACGACGTACCGCATTCCCCGATGTACACGACCGCCGAAGTGCCCGAGGATGCGCAGGCGAAGCACCTGCAGCTGTTCGTGGAGACCGAGCACCCGGTGGTGGGCACCTTCCGGACGGTGCGCTCGCCGGTGTCCTTCGACGGGGAGCGGCCCGTGCAGGTGACCGCGCCGCCCGTGCTGGGCGAACACAACGAAGAACTGGCCGCCGGCTGGAAGCCGCGCGGCGCCACGCAGAAGGAGACCCGCAAGTGAGCCACCGCCGTACCGTCCTTGCCGCGCTCGCGGCCCTCGCGCTCGCCGCGCCCCTGGCCGCGAACGCGCAGCAGGACTATCCGGCCCGGCCGGTCCGGCTGGTGGTTCCCTTTGGTCCAGGCACAACCACCGACATCATCGCGCGCGTGTTCGCCGAAGGCATGGCCAGGCCGCTGGGGCAGGCCATCGTGGTGGAGAACCGCGCCGGCGCCGGCGGCAACATAGGCGCCGACCTCGTGGCGAAAGCGCCGGCCGACGGCTACACCATCGTGATGGGCACGGTGGGCACGCACGCGATCAACCCGGGCCTGTACCGCAAGATGCCATACGACGCGCAGAAGGACTTCGCGCCCATCGGCTTCGCGGGCTACACGCCGACGCTGCTGGTGGTCGCAGCCAACTCGCCGTTGCGGAACCTGAAGGACCTGCAGGCCGCCGCGCAGAAGAGCGGCGGCATCAGCTTCGCGTCGGCGGGCAACGGCACCTCGGGCCACCTCGCCGGCGAGCTGCTCAAGGCGCGCCTGGGCGGCGAGATGGTGCACGTGCCCTACAAGGAAGGCGGCATGGCGCTGTCGGACGTGATGGCGGGCCAGGCGCAGTTCATGTTCTACCACCCGGCCGCCGTGCTGCCGCAGATCAAGGCAGGCAAGCTGCGCGCGCTGGGCGTCTCCAGCGCCAGGCGCACCGGCGCCGCGCCCGACGTGCCCACCATCACCGAACAGGGCTACGGCGAGTTCGACCTGGTTGCCTGGTTCATGCTCTATGCGCCCGCGGCCACGCCCGCTCCGGTGCTGGCGAAGCTGCGCGAGGCGGTGGCCCAGGCCGTGGCGAACCCGGACACGAAGGCCAAGCTCGCCGCGCAGGGGCTGGAAGTGCCCCTGCTCAAGCCGGAGGAGCTCGGCGCCTTCGGCCGCACCGAACTGGCGAAATGGTCCGAGCTGGTCAAGCGCTCGGGCGCGCAAGTGGACTGAGCCGGTACCCCGAACAAGCAAAACAGGAGACAAGCCATGACCCTCTCTCGCCGCAACCTTCTCACCGCCGCCGGCGCCGCGCTGGCGCTGCCCGCGTTCGCCCAGGGCCAGCCGATCCGCATCGGCAGCACCCTGGCCCTCACGGGCCCGCTGTCGGCCACGGCGCTCACCCACAAGCTGGTGGGCGAGATCTACATCGAGCAATTGAACAAGCGCGGCGGCCTCCTCGGGCGGCAGGTGCAGTGGGTGCTCAAGGACGACCAGTCCAAGGCGGACCTCGCGCGCACCCTGTACGAGCAGCTGGTGACCAGCGACAAGGTCGACCTGCTGATGGGGCCCTATGCGACGGGCGCCATCCTCTCCGCGATGGGCGTGGCCCAGCGCTACAACAAGGTGCTGGTGCACCACACCTTCGGCATCCCGTCGCAGGCCAAGTACGACATGCAGTTCCCGGCCTGGTCGCTGGGCCCCGATCCGCAGAACACGGTGTCCAACTCGCTGTTCGACATGCTGGCGCAGTCGAAGAAGCCGCCCAGGACGATCGCCATCGTCACGAGCAAGTTCCCCTCCATCCACTTCATGTCGCTGGGCGGGCGCGAGGTGGCGAAAAAGCGCGGCCTGAAGGAGGTGCTGTTCCTCGAATGGGAATTCGGCAACCGCGATTTCGGCCCCATCGCCGCGCGGGTGAAGGACGCCAACCCGGACCTGGTGTGGATCGGCGACATCGGCCTGGAAGGCAACATGCTGCTCGATGCGATGAAGAAGATCGACTACACGCCGCCGCTGCACTTCCACATGTACCCCGCGCCCGGCCCCATGACCAAGTCGCCGGAAGGGGACAAGGCGCTGTCGGTGACCATCTTCGAGGAGCATCCGCCCTTCATCAACCAGGGCACGGCGGCGGAATTCGTGAAGGTCTTCAACGAGCGCGCGGCCGCCGCGGGCTTGCCGGACACGCACGTGGAAGTGCAGGCCGCCGCCTCGTACTCCGCCTGGCAGATCCTGGAAGCCGGCGTGCGCGGCGCCAACAGCCTGGACGACAAGAAGATCGCCGAGTACCTGCGCAAGAACAAGGTCGACACCATCCAGGGGCGGCTGCGTTTCGACGGTCCCGGCAACTACGGCGACGACCTCATGAAGATCAAGCAGGTGCAGGGCGGCACCTGGAAGGTGGTGTGGCCCACGTCCTTCGCCGCGCCGGGCGCGACGCTGCAGCTGCGATGACCCCCGGATGACGCTGCCCAGCCTCAACCTGCTGCTGCAGGCCATCCTCTCCGGCATCTTCATCGGCGGTCTGTACGGCCTGATCGGCCTCGGGCTGGGCCTCACCTGGGGCCTGCTGCGGCAGATCAACCTGTCGCACTTCGGCCTGGTCTTCCTCGGCGGCTACCTGAGCTACCAGATGTCGGCCAGCTGGAAGCTCGATCCGCTGCTGGCCCTGCTGCTCGTGCCGCCGCTGTTCTTCCTGGTCGGCGCGGCGATGCAGTGGGTGCTCGCGCGCTTCGCGATCACGCCCTTCAACTCGCTGCTGGTGACCTTCGGCATCACGGTGGTGATCGAGAGCGCCATCCAGGGCATCTGGACGGCCGACTACCGCCGGCTGGAATCGCACTACAACGCCATGAAGTTCACCGTCGGCAAGCTGTACATCCCGATCCCGGAGCTGGTGACCTTCCTGCTCGCGCTGGGCATTTCGCTGGCGATCTGGGCCGGCATGCGCTACACGGACCTGGGCAAGGCCCTGCGCGCGATGGCGGAGGACGGCCCGATCGCGTCGGCCTTCGGCATCGACGCCAGGCGCCTGGAGCTGGTGCTGGCCGGCGCTTGCGCGGCCCTCGCGGGCGTCGCCGGAGTCTGCCTCGCGCTCACCTTCACGCTGACACCGTCGCAGATCTTCGCCTGGGTCGGCGTGGTGTTTGCCGCCGTGATGCTGGGCGGCCTGGGCAGCGCGCTCGGGCCGCTGGTGGCGGGCATCGTGATCGGCGTGAGCGAGGCGGTCACCATGGCGGTCGCCTCGCCGTCCTGGGCGCCCATCGTGTCCTTCTCGCTGCTGATCCTCATGCTGGTGTTGCGCCCCGGGAGGGCCTGGCGATGAACAAGGGCATCGCCGCCATCCTCGCCGCCGGCCTCGCCTTCGCCACCTTGCCGTGGCTGGGACTGCCGCCGTTCTACGAGTCGATCCTCTACCTGGTGTTCCACTGGGTGGTGCTGGCCGTGTCGTGGAACATCCTCTCGGGCTACTCGGGCTACTTCTCCTTCGGCCATGGCGCCTTCTTCGGCGTCGGCATGTACGCGACGGCCGTCTGCGCCGGCAAGCTGGACTGGCCCTTCCTCGCGACGCTGCCGATGGCGGCGCTGGTGCCGGCGCTGCTGGGCCTGTTCATCGGCTTCGTGGTGTTCCGCGTGAAGGCCGTGCGGGGCGAGCTGTTCGCGCTGCTCACGCTGGCCGTGACCTTCGTGGTCGCCACCATCATCATCAACACGCCGATCGACGGCGGGCCGGGCGTCTACCTCAATGCGGTGGCGGTGCCGAAGCTGGGCCCGTCGCCGTCCTCCTCGCTGTACCTGATGATCCTGCTGTCCGCGGTGCTCACGCTGGTGGTGGCCTGCAAGGTGCAAGGGTCCAAGCTGGGCACCGGCCTGTTCGCCATCCACGACGACGAGGACGTGGCCGAGGTGATGGGCGTGCCCACCTTCCGCTACAAGCTGGCGGCCTTCGCGCTGTCCTGCGCGCTGGCCGGGCTGGCCGGCGGCATCCATGCGCTGTTCGTGTCCTATGTGACGGCATCGGAGACCTTCAACATCACCGTGCCGCTGACGGTGGTGCTCATGAGCGTGCTCGGTGGCACGCGGCACTGGGCGGGCCCCGCGATCGGCGCCGCGGCGATCACGGGGCTGCTGTACTTCTTCACCGCCGGGGACCACGCGGTGGCGGGCCGCGCGGCGGTGGGCGTCATCCTGGTCGTCGTGATCCTGTTCCTGCCCGAAGGCATGCTCGGGCAGTTCCTCAAGCGCCGCGCGGCCGGGCGCAAGCACGAACCCGCACCGGCGCCCGCCCCGGTCCCGCAGCCCGTCGCGACCGCGAGCGTGCGGCCGCATCCCACGGCGGCGCCGCTGCTGGAAGTGCGCGGCCTGTCCAAGGCCTTCAAGGGCGTGCAGGCGCTGGACGGCGTGGACCTGCACGTGCGCCAGGGCGAGATCCTGGGGCTGCTCGGGCCCAACGGTTCCGGCAAGTCCACCTTCATCAACGTGGTGAGCGGGCATTACCCGCTGTCGGCCGGCCGCATCCTCTTCGATGGCCAGGACCTCACCGGCGCCCCGGCGCACCGCATGGCGCATGCGGGCATCGCGCGCACCTACCAGATCCCGCGCCCCTTCGCGCACATGACGGTGCTGCAGAACGTCGCCATGGTGGCCAGGTTCGGCTGCGCTGCGCTGGCGGAGCAGGAAGCGCAGCGCGAAGCCTGGAAGTGGCTGGAGTTCACCGGCCTGCAGGCGCGGGCGCATGCGCTGCCGGAAGACCTGAACCTGCACCAGCGCAAGTTCCTGGAACTGGCGCGCGCGCTGGCCGCGCGGCCGCGGCTGGTGCTGCTGGACGAGGTGCTCTCGGGCCTGACGCCCGGAGAGATCAACGAGGCGATCGAGCTGATCCGGCGCATCCGCGACCAGGGCTCCACCATCGTGTTCGTCGAGCACGTGATGCGCGCCGTGATGGCCTTGACCGACCGCATCGTGGTGCTGAACCACGGCAAGCTGATCGCGCAAGGCCAGGCCAGCGAGGTGATGCAGGATGCGCAGGTCATGACCGCCTACCTGGGAAAGGCGGCCCATGCTTGAGGTCGATCGCATCCAGGCCGCCTACGGCGCCGCGCCCGCCTTGTGGGACGTGTCGCTGCGCGTGGGCCGGGGCGAACTCGTGTGCGTGGTCGGTCCCAACGGCGCGGGCAAGAGCACGCTGATCAACGTGGTTGCGGGCCTGCACCGCGCGCGCGGCGGCCGGCTGGCCTTCGACGGCCGCGACATCACGCAGCTCGCCAGCCACCGCTTCTGCGCCACCGGCATCGCCATCGTGCCGGAAGGCCGGCGGCTGTTCACGGCCATGAGCGTGCAGGACAACCTGGAACTCGGGAGCTACCTGCCGCAGGCGCGGGCGCAACGCGGCGCGTCGATGGAACGGGTGCTGGCGCTGTTCCCCGCGCTCAAGCAGAAGCTGCAGCAACCCGCGGGCGCGCTGTCCGGCGGCCAGCAGCAGATGGTGGCGATCGGCCGCGCGCTCATGAGCCGGCCGCAGCTGCTGCTGCTGGACGAGCCCTCGCTCGGCCTGGCGCCTGCCGTGGTGCTGGACATGTTCGAGGCCATCCGCGAGATCAACGCGGCCGGCACCTCCGTGCTGCTGGTGGAGCAGAACGTCGCCATGGCGATGGAGCTCGCCCGCCGGGCCTACGTGATGGAAGAAGGGCGCATCGTGGCGGAAGGGCTGGCGAGCGAGTTGATGGACAAGCCGGAGATCCGCAAGGCCTATCTGGGCGTGTAGCGTCCGTTGCGCGAGCGCGGGCTACCGAGGGCGCAATCCCGCCGTGCCCGGGTCGCGCCGGCTGTTCACGCCGCAACGAGGAAGTGCCTGCGGTAGCGCGGTGCCATCTCGCCCAGGCGCAGCATCATCGGCAGGTCGGCCGTGTTGAACGCCGTGTCCAGCGCCGGCGGCCCGAGCACGCGCGCGCCGCAGCGCAGATAGCCCTTGATCAGGGGCGGGGCCTCCGGCAGGGCGGTCGGGCCGGTCTCGCCGCCGGGTGAGGCGTGGCTTGCCGCACCCGGGATGCCGTGCAGCGGGCGCACCCGCCACGGCGGGGCAGCCATGTAGGCGTGCCGAAGACTTTCCCACAGCGCGATCGCGGGCAGCGGCCCATGGGCCAGGCTGATGCTCGCGCAGCCGATCATGGTGTCGAGGCGGTGGCGCACCAGGTAGTCGGCCAGCGCCGTCCACATGCTCATGATCACGCTGCCCAGGCGCCAGTCGGCATGGACGCAGGAGCGCCCCAGTTCGACCGCCCGCGGCCGCAGGGCCGCCAGGGCAGACAGGTCGAATTCGCCGTCGCCGTAGTAGCCGCCGGCCGCGCGCGCCTGCGCCGGCGGCAGGACCCGGTAGGTGCCGATGACTGGACCGCGCTCGTTGTCGCCACGGTCCAGCGCGCGCACCAGCAGGTGATCGCAGAACGCATCGAAGCGGTCGGCGTCCAGGCCGGGCGGCGTGCCGGGCGGCGGTGCGAGGCACGCGCCCATCTCCTGGGCGAACACCCGAAAGCGCAAGCGCTGTGCCTCGCGCACGTCTTCCTCGCAGCGGGCCCATTCGACCAGGAAGCCCCGCGTGGCCGGACGGTTTGCGGTCGTGAGGACGGTGCTGCAGGAGTCCATGCCGGGCGCGTCAGTTGGACGGGGGATAGAGGCCGATCAGCCGGTACTGCCGCCGGTTCAGGCGGGCAAGCTCCAGCAGTGGAATGGGGCGCACGCCCTCGCGCCTGCGCGCAGCGCCGATCGCGAACAGCAGGGCCTGCTTGCGAAAGATCGTGCGCAGGCCATCGATGAGGCGGGTGCCCGGGTCCCAGGCCTCGATCGCCTCGGAGCCGGCGCCGTTGACTTCCATGATGCGCAGGCCGGTGCCCGCGCGCAGGTCCGCCAGGCTGTCGAAACGCACGTCGAACCGGCCGAAATGGAACTGGGGCATGTCGCGCGCGATCGCGTCGATCGCCGCCACGAGCTGCGGCGTGATGCAGTCCCGGCCGTCGCGGTAGAGCCCGCCGACCCGCGTCGATCCGATGGTGGCCAGGCGCACCGTTTCGCCCGCCGCGGGCACGGCGGCCGGGTCGACGGTGCAGTCGTGTCGGGCGTGGCCAAGCGAGCGGCGCGCGCGCGCATCCGCGGCCACGAGCTCGGCGACCGTGCGCACGCCGTCCCCGGTGACCTGCGGGAATGCGCGCAGCGCCAAGCCGATGACCATCCCCGTGCCGCTGTCCGGGTCCCGGGCATAGAAGATGCCGGCCTCCCCGGTTTGCGCAAGGTACTCCTGCAGCACCACGGTTTCGCCGCGCGGGAACCGGCGAAGGTAGTCCAGCAAGGCCGGCATGCCGTCGATGCGGCGCACGCCGTGGCCGCACAGGCCCAGGTCGGGTTTGGCAATGACGGGGAAGGACAGGCCGGCGCGTCGCAGTGTCGCCTGCAGCGAGGGCGCGTCGAGCCCGGCGTCGTTCACCACCGCACAGGAAGTCGCGGTGGCAGCGCGCGCCAGCGGCCCCATGCCGCGAAAGTATTCGAGCTTGCCTTCGCCGACGAGCCCGCCGCAGGTGATTGCCGGATTGGCCGCCGATGGCAGCGTCATGCTGCGATGACGCAGCCCCAGCCAGAACCACTGCAGGACCAGCGGCACACAGATCAGCCACTTGGGCATGCGCTCGAGCGTGCCCCGGCCATCCTTCGTCGCAAGCGGGGGGCAGCGGGTCATGCAGCGGCTGACAAATGCAGGTGTTGGACGCCAAGCATGCCATTGCACGAGCGGCGCGCGGCTACCCCAGCTGTAGGAGGAGGTCGCGAGCGCGCGGCTCGCACGCCGCGGGTCGCCGGACGGTCTCTTCCAGCCGGCGGAAAACTCATTTGCGGCCAGGGTCTTTCGCAGGCCGGGCCCGCCGCCTAGAGTGCGATCCCAGTTTCCCGACGAAGATGCCCCATGACCAACGACATGAACGACAAGATCCTGATCCGCGAGCTCGTCGAGCGCTGGGCGGTGTGGCGCGATGCGGGGGACTGGGAGCGCTTCGCCACCGTGTGGCACCCCGACGGCGTGATGATGGCCACCTGGTTCCAGGGGTCGTTCCGCGACTTCATCCGCGTGACGCAGGAGGGCTGGGACAAGGGCGTGAGCATCCTGCACTTCCTCGGCGGCTGCGCCATCGAGATCGCCGGCGATCGCGCGATCGCGCAGACCAAGATGACCATCTCGCAGCGCGGCATGGTCGAAGGCGTCGACGGCCCCGTGCTGTGCGACGTGGTGTGCACGGGACGCTTCCACGACTTCATCGTGCGGCACGAAGGCGAATGGAAGATGCTGCACCGCCAGCCGATCTACGAGAAGGACCGGATCGATCCGGTGGACCCGACCGCGCAACTCAAGCTCGACCCGGCGCTGCTCGCGAGCATGCCCGAGGGCTACCGCCACCTGGCCTACATCCAGACGCGCATCGGCTACAAGGTCAAGATGGACATGCCCATGCTCAAGGGGCCGGTCGTGCAGGAGCTGTACAGGCGCGGCGCGCGCTGGCTCGCCGGCGGCGCGCTGGAGCGGTGATGCGGCGGCGGCACCTCCTGGCCAGCGCGCTCCTGGCGTGCGCCGCGGGCCTCGCGCACGCGCAGGCCTATCCCGCGAAGCCGGTGCGCATCGTCGTGCCGCAGCCTCCCGGCGGCGGCTTCGACACCGTGGGCCGCCTGCTCGCGGACCGCTACGCCCGGCTCACCGGCCAGAGCTTCGTGGTGGAAAACCGCACCGGCTCCGGCACGCTGGTCGGCACGGACTACGCGGCCAAGGCGGCCCCGGACGGCTACACCTTGCTGGTGGGTTCGGTGTCCAACCTGGCCCTGAACCCGGGCCTGTACGCGAACCTGCCCTACGACAGCCTCAAGGACTTCGAGCCGGTCGGCCTGCTCGTGAGCTACAGCTACACGCTGGTCGGCCGCAAGGACCTGCCCTTCAACTCGCTGCCGGAAGTGCTCGCCTACGCGAAGGCCAACCCCGGCAAGCTCAATTACGCCTCCGCCGGCAACGGCTCGGGCCAGCACGTGCTGGCCGCGGCGCTGTGGCACCTGGCCAAGGTGGACGTGGCGCACGTGCCTTACCGCGGCGCGCAGCCTGCCTACCAGGATCTGCTGGGCGCGCGTGTCGACCTGTTCTTCGACCTGTCGCCCACGGCGCGCGTGCAGGTGGACGCCGGCAATGCCAAGGCACTGGCGGTCTCCGGCGCCGCGCGCAACCCCATGCACCCCCAGGTACCGACGGTGCAGGAAACGGGCGCCGCGCCGCTCGAGCTCGAATCCTGGTTCGGCCTGTTCGCGCCGGCGAAGACGCCGCCCGAGGTGCTGCAGAAGCTGCGCGCGGATTTCGCGAAACTGGCCGCCCTGCCCGACGTGCAGGAGGCCCTGGCGAAAAGCGGCGGCAAGCCGCTGGCGCTGATCGGCGATGATGCGCGTGCGCTGGTCAGGCGCGACGTGGAGCACTGGTCCCGGCTGGTGAAGACGCTCGCGATCCGCGCGGAATGAAACAGCTCGAATGGACACCATGAAAGTACTCGGAATCTGCGGCAGCCTGCGCAAGGCCTCCTACAACGCCATGGCCCTGCGCGCCGCGCAGAAGCTCGCGCCCGCGGGCATGGAGATCGAGATCGCCGACATCTCGGCCATCCCGCTCTACAACGACGACGTGCGCGCCGCCGGCGAGCCGGCCGAAGTCGCGGCGCTGAAGGCGAAGATCCGCGCCGCCGATGCGGTGCTGCTGGTCACGCCGGAATACAACTTCTCCATCCCGGGCGTGCTGAAGAACACGCTGGACTGGATGTCGCGCCCGCCCGAGCCGCCCTTCGACGGCAAGGTGGTGGCCCTCATGGGCGCGAGCCCCGGCCCGGTGGGCACGGCGCGCGTGCAGTACGACCTGCGCAAGGTGCTGGTGTTCATGAACAGCTTCACCGTCAACAAGCCCGAGGTGTTCATCGGCAACGTCGCGGGCAAGTTCGACGCCGAAGGCAAGCTCACCGACGAGACGACCGCCAAGTTCATCGGCGACCTGCTGGTTTCGCTGCAGAACCTGAAGAAGCGCCTGGGTTGAGCGGACTGCCGCTGGTCACGGACTGGCACTTCTACGCCGCCGCGATCCCCGCCGTCCTGCTCCTGGGCATCAGCAAGAGCGGCTTCGGCGCCGGCTTCGGCTCGCTCGCCGTGCCGATCATGGCGCTGGCCGTCACCGTGCCGCAGGCGGCAGCGATCCTGATGCCCATCCTCCTCGTGATGGACCTCATGGGCCTGGCCGCCTACCGCGGCAAGTGGGACGGCAAGCTGCTGCGCTTCCTGGTGCCGGCCGGACTGGTGGGCACCGTCATCGGCACGCTGTCGTTCCGGCTGCTGGATGCGCGGCTGGTGGCCGGCATCGTGGGCGTGTTCACGCTGGCTTTCCTGGCGCAGCGCCTGCTGTTTCCGCCCCGGCCTGACAGCAAGGCCCCGCCGCGCTGGCTGGGCGCCGTGCTCACCGCCACGTCGGGCTTCACCAGCTTCGTGGCGCACGCCGGCGGGCCGCCGGTCAACGCCTACGTGCTGCCGATGCGGCTCGCGCCCGTGACGTTCGCGGCGACCATGAGCGTGTTCTTCTTCGTGATCAACCTGAGCAAGTGGATCCCGTACGGCTGGCTGGGGCTGCTGGACCTGCGCAACATGACGACCTCGCTGGCCCTGATGCCTTTCGCACCGGTGGGCGTGCTGGTCGGCGTACGCCTGGCGCACCGGATCCAGCCGCGGCGCTTCTACCAGCTGATCTACCTGGGCATGCTGCTGACCGGCCTGAAGCTGGTCTGGGACGCCTGGGCCTAGTTTGCGAACTCATCCGTGGCCTGCAACAATAGGCCGCGGCGGCGTCCGGCCGCAAAGCACAGGAGACAACGGCATGCCGGTCGTCGTGGTTGCGAATCCGAAGGGCGGGGTGGGCAAGACCACGGTCGCCACCAACATCGCTGGCTGCTACGCGAGCCGGGGGCACCCGGTCATGCTGGGCGATGCGGACCGCCAGCAGTCCTCCCGCCTGTGGCTGCGCTTGCGGCCGGCCGAGGCGCGCCCCATAGCCAGCTGGGAAGTGGGTGAGGGCCAGATCGCCAGGCCGCCCAAGGGCACGACGCACGTGGTGCTGGATACACCTGCCGGCATGCACGGCAAGTGGATGGAGGACACGCTGCGCTCCGCCGACAAGGTCCTGGTGCCGCTGTCGCCCAGCATCTTCGACATGTACGCCACCCGCGCCTTCCTCGACGAGCTGGCACACCACCGCAAGGCCGGTCGCATGCAGGTCGGCATCGTCGGCACGCGGGTCGACCCGCGCACGATCGCGGCCGACAAGCTGCAGGAGTTCGTCGACGCCCTGGGCCTGCCGGTGCTCGGTTTCCTGCGCCCCACGCAGAACTACGTGCACCTGGCGGCACGCGGGCTGACGCTGTTCGACGTGGCGCCGGCCAAGGTCGAGCGCGACCTGGAGCAGTGGCGCGATCTCACGCGGTGGCTGGACGCCTGAGCGGTCCGGCAGCCTGTCGCCCGCGCTACTGAAAGCGTTCCCGCGGCCGCGGGCCGTTGCTACATTGGAGCTCCCCCTTTCGAGCGCAGACCGCCATGCCCCTCCGCCTTCCCTGTTCCACCTCCGGCCTGCGCATGCTCGCCGCGGCGCTGCTGCCGGTCGCCAGCGCCGCCGCCGACGCCCAGACGATCAACAGCGCGCAGCTCCAGGCGCTGGACGCCCGCGCCGGCGCCGTGCAGGCCAAGGTGGTCGGCTGGCGCCGCGACATCCACCAGCACCCGGAGCTGTCCGGCCAGGAAGCGCGCACCGCTGGCCTGGTGGCCGACCACCTGCGCAAGCTGGGGCTCGAGGTCACGACCGGCGTCGGCGGCCACGGGGTCGTCGGCCTCCTGAAGGGCGCACGCCCCGGCAAGACGGTGGCGCTGCGCGCCGACATGGACGCCCTGCCGGTCAAGGAAGCCACGGGCCTGCCGTTCGCATCGGCCGCCTCGCAGCTCCAGATGGGCAAGGAATCGCCCGTGGCCCACTCCTGCGGGCACGACGGCCACACGGCGATGCTCATGGGCGTCGCGGAGGTGCTCGCGGGCATGCGCGACCAGATCCGGGGCAATGTGAAGTTCATCTTCCAGCCCGCCGAGGAAGGCCTGTCGGCCGAGCCGAAACCGGGGGAGAGTTGGGGCGCGAAGGCCATGGTGCAGGCCGGCGTGATGAAGGGGGTGGACGCGGTCTATGGCCTGCACATCAGCCCCAACATGCCCAGCGGCACGCTGGGCTACCGGTCGGGCCCGCTGCTCGCATCCGCCGACACGATCCGCATCGAGGTGACCGGACGCCAGACCCACGGCGCCATGCCCTGGAATGGCGTGGATCCGATCGTGACCTCGGCGCAGATCGTGCTCGGCCTGCAGGCCGTGGTGAGCCGCCAGCTGAACATCAGCAACGAGCCGGCGGTCGTGACCATCGGCATGATCCAGGGCGGCAACCGCGAGAACATCATCCCGGACTCGGTGACGATGCTGGGCACGCTGCGCACCTTCAACGAGGAGATGCGCACCGATGCCAAGAAGCGCATCACCGCAACGGCAGAGGCGATCGCCGCAAGCTCGGGCGCCAAGGCCAAGGTAGCCTTCGGGCCGTCCGCGTATCCGACCACCGTGAACCCGGCGGCCATCACGGACACCAGCGTGGCCGTGCTGCGGGCAGCCACCGGCGGCAAGGCCATGGTGATCCCCAAGGTGTCGGCGTCGGAGGACTTCTCGGAATTCCAGGCCGAGGCGCCGGGCTTCTTCTACATGCTGGGCGCCGTGCCCAAGGGCAAGACGCCGGCGACCGCGGCGCCCAACCACTCGCCCTTGTTCGACTTCGACGAGGACGCGATGCCGGTGGGGGTGAAGTCGCTCGCCGCGCTGGCGCTCGACTACCTGGCCAGCGCGCGCTGACGCCATGCGCACCTTCCAGAAACTCGCCGAGCTGGTGCCCCTCGTCGGCCAGGAGGTCGCGACCAGCGACTGGATCACCGTGACCCAGCAGCAGGTCGACCTGTTCGCCGAGGCGACCGGCGACCACCAGTGGATCCACGTCGACGTGGAACGTGCGAAGAACGGGCCCTTCGGGGCGCCGATCGCGCACGGCTTCCTCACCCTGTCGCTGCTGCCCAGGTTCTTCGAATCGGCCATCGAGGTGCTGGACACGCGCATGGGCGTGAACTACGGGCTCAACCGGGTGCGCTTCACCGCGCCGGTGCCGGTGGGCAGCCGCCTGCGGGCGCGGATCAAGCTGCTCGCGTGCGAGGCGCTTGCGGACAACGGCTACCAGATGACCTGGAACGTGACGGTGGAACGCGAAGGCAGCGACCGGCCGGCGTGCGTGGCGGAGTCGCTGACGCGGCGCTACGCCTGAGGCATGTGTATCCCGTTACCAGGCAAAAAAATGCCCGCACGAAGCGGGCAGAGAAGAAAGGAGTCTGGGTTGCCTGGCCTGCCCTGACGGGCCGGTTGCTAGTGAGATGCAGGACTGTGGCAAAGAGTTCAAACTGAGCGCAAGGCAACTAAGTATTGCTTGTGTCGCTCGTTGCGCAAGGCTCAGCCTGCGCTGGCGAACCCGTTCTGCCGCCACGCTTCGAACACGGTCACGGCCACGGCGTTCGACAGGTTGAGGCTGCGTTGCCCCGGCCGCATCGCCAGGCGCAGCCGCTGCGAGGCCGTGAATGTTTCCAGCAGCGGCGCCGGCAGCCCCGCGGTCTCCGATCCGAACACCAGCCAGTCGCCCGGCGCGAAGGCCACGTCGTGCACGCGGCGCGTGCCGCGCGTGGTGAGGGCGAACATGCGATCGGGCTGCGGCGCGGCTTGCCGCAGGAAGGTCGGCCAGTCCGCGTGGCGCTGCACGTCCGCGTACTCGTGGTAATCGAGTCCCGCCCGCCGCATGTGCCGGTCGTCCATCGAAAAGCCCAGCGGCTCGACCAGGTGCAGCGCGCAGCCCGTGTTGGCCGCCAGGCGGATCACGTTGCCGGTGTTGGGCGGGATCTCGGGGGTGACGAGCACGATGTGGAACATGCGCCCATTGTCGCCGCCGCCGCTCAGGCGTCTTCTTCGGTGCGGGCGAGGACGACGGCACTCACGCGTGCCGCACCGGCCTGCCGCACCGCCGCGGCGGCGGCATGCAGCGAGGCGCCGCTGGTCATCACGTCGTCGACCAGCACCACCGCCTTGCCCCTCAGCTCCGCCGCCCGCAAGGGTTCGATGCCGAACGCATCGCGCACGTTCGCGCGCCTGTCCCGGCGGTCCAGCGCGGTCTGCGAGCCGGTTTCGCGCAGCCGCAGCAGCAGCTGTGACTCGGCCTTGTCGCGGGCGAGTTGCCGTGCCAGCAGCAAGGCCTGGTTGAAGCCGCGCTCGGCCAGGCGCCGCGGCGCCAGCGGCACCGGCAGCACCAGGTCGGCCTGCGCCAGTTCCTCGCGCACGCCGGCCACCGCGCCCATGCGCTCGGCCAGCGCCTGCGCCCAGCCGGGCTCGCCGCCGAACTTGAAGCGGCCGACCAGGCCCGACCAGGGATACGCGTAGGCGACGGCGGCGTAGCATGCGTCCAGCGGCGGCCGCTCCTGCAGGCAGGCGCCGCAGCTGTCCGCGCCCTCGGGCAAGGGCAGGGCGCAGGTGCGGCAACGGTGGCGCGGCGGCGCAAAGCGCACCACGCAGGCATCGCACAGCGCACGCGCCGGCCAGGCGCCGCACACGGCGCAGCGGCTCGGGGTGTCTTTCGTCCAGCGCTGCAGCCAGGCGTTGCGCATCGCCTCAATATACTTGCCAGCCCCGCCCATGGCATCCGAACGTCCCCCCACCATCGATCCCGTCGCCGCCGAGCGCTGGGAGCGCGCCGCGCCCGCCGCCAGCCCGTGGCTGCACGAGGAGGTGGGCCGCCGCATGGAGGAGCGCCTGGAGTGGATCAAGCGCGCGCCCGCCGCCTGGGCCGACTGGGAGCCGGTGCGCGGCGGGCTTGCGGCGCACCAGCGCGTCGTCCAGCGCTATGCGCAGGCACGCGTCCATGTGGTCGAGCCGCAAGCGGCGCGCGCGGCGGTGGCGCGCGAGCAGCTGGCGCCGGCCTGGTGGAAGCGGCTGGGCAGCGCGGGCAAGGTCGACTTCGGCGCCGTCCCGCCCGGGGGCGTGCAGATGCTGTGGTCCAACATGCGGCTGCACACCAGCGCGGACCCGCAGGCGTTGATGAAGCAGTGGCACCAGGCGCTGGCCGTCGACGGCTTCCTCATGTTCTCCTGCCTGGGCCCGGACACCTTGCGGGAACTGCGCGGCCTGTACGCGGAACTCGGCTGGCCGCCGGCCGGCCACGATTTCACCGACATGCACGACTGGGGCGACATGCTGGTGAGCGGCGGGTTCGCCGAGCCGGTGATGGACATGGAGCGCATCCGCCTGTCCTTCGCCACGCCGCAGCGCCTGCTGGCGGAGCTGCGCGAGCTGGGCGCCAACCTGCATCCCGGGCGCTTTCCCGCGCTGCGCGGCCGCGGCTGGAAGGCGCGCCTGTTGCAGGAGCTGGACCGCCACCTGCGCGGCGACGACGGGCAGCTCACGGTGACCTTCGAGGTCGTCTACGGGCACGCGCTCAAGCCCGTGCCGCGCGCCCGCGTCGGCGAGCAGACGTCCGTGTCGGTCGGTGACATGCGCGCCATCCTGCGCGGCGGCCGGCCCTAGCGCGGGCGCCCGTGCGGCGCCAATCAGCAACACCGCGCGCGCCTGCGGGGCGCCAAGCCTGCGTGGCGGGAAAGTCGCAGGTTGCACGCGGCTACAATGCGCGGTTGATTTACGTGCGTCGCCCGTGTCGGACCTCGTATTCCGCTTCGCCACCGTCCAGGGCCAGGCCATCCACTGGTTCCTGGGGCGCAATTGCTCGGTGAAGCCGGCCCAGCTGGGCTGGCTGTACCTCTCGCTGTGCCTGGTGACGATGGGGATAGGAACCTTCTTCTGGTTCCAGGGTGCGGTGCTGGTCCTCCCGTTCGCGTGGCTGGAACTCGCCGGCGTCGGAGTGGCCTTCCTGGTGTACGCGCGCCATGCGGCCGACCGGGAGCACATCCTGCTCTCCGGGCGGCGGCTGGTGGTGGAACTGGAAAATGCCGGGCGCACGGAGCGGGCCGAATTCGACCGCGAGTGGGTGCTGGTGGAGCCGGCGGTGGACGACCGCTCGCTCATAGCGGTGTCCGGGCAGGGCCGGCGCGTGATCGTCGGGCGCTACCTCCGGCCGGAATTGCGGCCGGTGCTGGCGCGGGAGATCCGCCAGGCGCTGCGCCAGGATGAGGCGCACGGGAGACTGCGCGGGACGGGTTTTTTGAAGGCTTGAGGCTGAAAACGATGAAGAGTATTCCGAAGATCGCGGCGCTGCTTTCGCTGGCGGCTGCCCTGGCCGGCACGGCCCATGCCGTGGAGGACCTGCCCGGCGGCCCCGCGGTGCGCCAGCTCAACCTGCATGCCGCCGCCACGCGCATCGCCGTGGAACAGTCCTGGCTGCACTGGTTCATGCTGATCACCTGCATCGTGATCTTCCTGGCCGTGTTCTCGGTGATGTTCTATTCGATCTGGAAGCACCGCAAGTCCGTCGGCCACAAGCCCGCGAACTTCCACGAGTCGGTGACCGTGGAAGTGATCTGGACCATCATCCCCTTCATCATCGTGATCGTGATGGCGCTGCCGGCCACCAAGGTGCTGGTGGCGGCCAAGGACACCTCCAACGCCGACGTGACCATCAAGGCCACCGGCTACCAGTGGAAGTGGGGCTACGACTACCTCAGCGGCGACGCGCAGGGCGTGAGCTTCCTGTCCACGCTGCTGCCCGCGCACCGCGAGATGTCCAACGACGGCGCCCGCAGCGCGGACATCCCCAGCAACTACCTGCTGGCCGTGGACAACCCGCTGGTGGTGCCCGTGAACAAGAAGGTGCGCATCATCACGACGGCCAACGACGTGATCCACGCCTGGGGCATCCCGGCCTTCGGCGTCAAGCAGGACGCCATCCCCGGCTTCGTGCGCGACACCTGGTTCCGCAGCGAGAAGGTCGGCGACTTCTACGGCCAGTGCTACGAGCTGTGCGGCAAGGAGCACGCCTACATGCCGATCCACGTGAAGGTGGTGTCGCAGGACCAGTTCGTGGCCTGGGCCGCGGAGCAGAAGAAGGTCATGGCCGCCAAGCAGGACGATCCTGCCAAGGTGTGGACCCTGGCGGACATCAGCACGCGCGGCGCGAAGGTCTACGCCGCCAACTGCGCGGCCTGCCACCAGCCCAATGGCAAGGGCGCCGGCCCGATCAAGCCCCTGGACGGCTCGCCGGTCGTGCAGAACGCGGACAAGACCCAGCAGATCCACATCGTGTTGAACGGCAAGGGCGCCATGCCCGCGTGGAAGCAGCTGAGCGACACCGACCTGGCCGCGGTCATCAGCTACACCAAGAACTCCTGGTCCAACAAGACCGGCCAGGTCGTGCAGCCCGCCGAAGTGCTGGCGCAGCGCGGCAAGTAAGTCAGGGCAGAGGAAACAGAGGAAGACATGAGCGCAGTTCTCCACCCCCACGGACACGCCGCCGGACACGACGAGCACCACGACCACCACCACGCGCCCACCGGCTGGCAGCGCTGGGTGTACGCGACCAACCACAAGGACATCGGGACGCTGTACCTGCTGTTCGCCTTCACCATGCTGATGATCGGCGGCGCGCTCGCGCTGCTGATCCGCGCCGAGCTGTTCGAGCCCGGCCTGCAGCTGGTCAACCCCGAGCTGTTCAACCAGTTCACCACCATGCACGGGCTGATCATGGTGTTCGGCGCGATCATGCCGGCCTTCGTGGGCTTCGCGAACTGGATGATCCCGCTGCAGATCGGCGCGCCCGACATGGCCTTCGCGCGGATGAACAACTTCAGCTTCTGGCTGATGATCCCGGCGGCCATCATGCTGGTGGCGTCCTTCTTCATGCCCGGCGGCGCGCCGGCCGCCGGCTGGACGCTGTACGCCCCGCTGACGCTGCAGATGGGCCCCTCGATGGACGCCGGCATCTTCGCGATGCACATCCTGGGCGCGTCCTCGATCATGGGCTCGATCAACATCATCGTGACCATCCTCAACATGCGCGCCCCCGGCATGTCGCTGATGAAGATGCCCATGTTCACCTGGACGTGGCTGATCACCGCCTACCTGCTGATCGCCGTCATGCCCGTGCTGGCCGGCGCGATCACGATGACGCTGACCGACCGGCACTTCGGCACGACCTTCTTCAACCCCGCCGGCGGCGGCGACCCGGTGATGTACCAGCACATCTTCTGGTTCTTCGGCCACCCCGAGGTCTACATCATGATCCTGCCGGCCTTCGGCATCGTCAGCCAGGTCGTGCCCGCCTTCTCGCGCAAGCGCCTGTTCGGCTACGCCTCCATGGTGTACGCCACCAGCTCGATCGCGATCCTGTCGTTCATCGTGTGGGCGCACCACATGTTCACCACCGGCATGCCGGTGACGGGCCAGCTGTTCTTCATGTACGCGACCATGCTGATCGCGGTGCCCACGGCGGTGAAGATCTTCAACTGGATCGCGACGATGTGGCAGGGCTCGATGACCTTCGAGACCCCGATGCTGTTCGCGGTGGGCTTCATCTTCGTGTTCACGATCGGCGGCTTCACCGGCCTGATCCTGGCCATGGCGCCCATCGACCTGCTGCTGCAGGACACCTATTACGTCGTGGCCCACTTCCACTACGTGCTGGTGGCCGGCTCGCTGTTCGCCATGTTCTCCGGCGCCTACTACTGGCTGCCCAAGTGGACCGGCGTGATGTACAACGAGACGCGCGGCAAGATCCACTTCTGGTGGACCATGATCGCCTTCAACGTCACGTTCTTCCCGATGCACTTCCTGGGGCTGGCGGGCATGCCGCGCCGCTACGCCGACTACCCGATGCAGTTCGCCGACTTCAACGCGATCGCTTCCGTCGGCGCCTTCTTCTTCGGCTTCGCCCAGGTGTACTTCTTCTTCTTCGTCGTGCTGCCCTGCATGCGCGGCCAGGGCGCCGCGGCGCCCCAGCGGCCCTGGAACGATGCCGACGGCCGCGGCGCCGAAGGCCTGGAGTGGGAAGTGCCTTCGCCGGCTCCCTTCCACACCTTCGAGACGCCCCCGCGCCTGGACCCGAGCGCCACGCGCGTGCTCGACGCGCTGCCGAGGACCGTGAACCCCAACCAGGGCGCGGCCCACTGAGACCGGGCGGCTGGCCATGAACGACGAAGAACGCAAGAAGAGCAACCTGCGGCTGGCGCTGATCCTCGCCTCCGTCGCGCTGGTGTTCTTCCTCGGCTTCCTCGCCAAGATGACCCTGCTGGGGAAGTAGCACCGTGGCGCGACGCGCGGAGAACCGCAAGATGCTGGGCAAGCTGGCCGTCGTGGCGGCCGGCATGTTCACGTTCGGCTACGCGCTGATCCCGGTGTACCGGCACATCTGCGAGATCACCGGCATCAACATCCTGGCGCTGGGCGAAAAGCAGGTGCCGGGGGGCTCCACCGCACGGGCCAACAGCCAGGTGGACACGAGCCGCACGATCACGGTGGAGTTCGACGCCAACGCGCGCGGGCCCTGGCAGTTCAAGCCGGAAAAGGCCAGCCTGCAGGTGCATCCGGGCGAGCTCGCCACGATGATGTACGAGTTCCAGAACGTGCAGGACCGCACGATGGCGGCGCAGGCGATCCCCAGCTACGCGCCGCGCCAGGCGGCCCCGCACTTCAACAAGCTCGAGTGCTTCTGCTTCAACCAGTACACCCTCGCGCCGGGCGAGAAGAAGCAGTGGCCGGTGGCCTTCGTGATCGACCCGAAGCTGCCCAAGGACGTCAAGACCATCACCTTGTCGTACACCTTCTTCGAGGTGGGCGGCAAGGTGCCGCCGGCGCCGCAGGCGGAGGTGGTGGCCAGGGACAAGGGAGTGCGCGGATGAGCGTTCTGCGGACCGCCAAGGCGGTGCTGTGGGCCTTCCTCGGGGTGCGCAAGAGAAGTTCGTACGAGGAGGACCTGGGCAAGCTCAATCCCTTCCACATCATCGCGGTGGCGCTGGGCGCCGTCGCCGTCTTCGTGGTCGGACTGATCTTCCTGGTCGACTGGGTGGTGAAGAACTAGGCGGAGCATTTCGAAAAGTCCTTGCGACTTTTCAAAGTGATCCAAAGAAAAGCTTTCAGGAGTCAAGATGAGTACTAGCGCGCAGGGGACCACGCCCCATTACTTCGTGCCGCAGCCCTCGCGCCATCCGGCGTTCGCGGCCTTCGGCCTGTTCTTCGTGCTGCTCGGCGCGGCCAACTGGGTCAACGGCGCCGGCTGGGGCAAGTACTCGCTGTTCTTCGGCCTGCTGTGGCTGTTCTGGGTGCTGTTCCAGTGGTTCCGCGATTCCGCGCGCGAGAGCGAAGGCGGCCAGTACGGCCGCAAGATCGACCTCTCCTTCCGCTGGAGCATGAGCTGGTTCATCTTCTCGGAGGTGATGTTCTTCGGCGCCTTCTTCACCGCGCTGTGGTGGATGCGCTCGCACTCCGTGCCGGCGCTCGGCGGCCTGGACAACGGCCTGCTGTGGCCGGACTTCAAGGCCGTGTGGCCCAGCGTCGCGCCCGGCACGACGGCCTCGCCCGGCGGCATCATCGAGCCCTTCCAGGTGATGACGCCTTTCTGGCTGCCCACCATCAACACGGCGCTGCTCCTGTCCTCCGGCGTGACGCTGACCATCGCCCACCACGCGCTGCGCGCCGGCCACCGCGGCACCACCGTGATGTGGATGTGGGCGACCGTGCTGCTGGGCCTGACCTTCGTGTTCGTGCAGGGCTACGAGTACTACCACGCCTACCACGAGATGAACCTGACGCTGGCCTCGGGCGCCTACGGCTCGACCTTCTTCATGCTCACCGGCTTCCACGGCTTCCACGTGATCGTCGGCATGCTGATGCTGCTGTTCATCACGATCCGCCTCATGTTCGGCCACTTCAGCGCCGACCGGCACTTCGGCTTCGAGGGCGCCGCCTGGTACTGGCACTTCGTGGACGTGGTCTGGCTCTTCCTGTACACCCTGGTGTACTGGCTCTGACCCGGCGTCCTCCCCGCGCAGGCGGGGACCCCAGAAAAAAGGGCCGCTCGCGCGGCCCTTTGTCCATTCGCAGGAACTACTTCAGCGGAATCCCGGTCGGCTGGATGTAGCCGAATTTCCAGGCCAGCAGGATGCACACGAACAGCAGGATCGAGAACCCGACGCGGAACGCCAGCGCGCGCGCCATGTTGCTGGTCTTGGGCCGGCCGTCCTGCCCGTCGCGCATCATGAAGAACAGCGCCGAGCCGAGGCTGGCGATGATCAGGATGAAGGCGGCGATGACGAAATACTTCATGCCCGCGATTATCCGCGCCGTGCGCCGCGCATGCTGAAGCGCGTCCTCATCGCGTTGGCGGCGCTCGTCGGCATCGCCGCGGCCCTGGGCCTGGGCCAGTGGCAGTGGGGCCGCGGGCAGCAGCGCACCGCGCTGCACGATGCCGTCGCGGCCCGCGAGCAGGCCGCGCCGGTGTCGGTGCAGGAACTCCTTGCCGCGCCCAGCCCCGAGGCGCTGCTGCACCGGCCGGTGGTCCTGCGCGGCACCTGGCTGGGGGATCGCACGGTGTTCCTGGACAACCGCCAGATGAATGCCGTGCCGGGTTTCTACGTCGTCACGCCCCTGCGCATCGAGGGCACGCCGGCGGTGGTGCTGGTGCAGCGCGGCTGGGTGCAGCGCGATTTCGAGCGCCGCGACCGCCTGCCTCCCGTGCGCACGCCCACCGGCCCGGTGGAGGTCCGCGGCCGGGTGGCCCCGCCGCCCGCCAAGCTATACGCCTTCGCCGGGGAAGAGAAGGGCACGATCCGGCAGAATCTGGACCTGGCCGCCTTTCGCGCCGAAACCGGCTTGCCGCTGCTGGCGCTGTCGGTGCAGCAGCTGGGCGCTCCTTCCGAAGGGCTGCTGCGGCTGTGGCCGCAGGCCGGCAGTGGCGCCGAGAAGAATTACGGTTACGCCTTCCAGTGGTGGGCCCTCGCCGCGCTGATCGCCATCCTCTATGTCTGGTTCCAATTCGTCGTCCCCCGCCGCCAAGCCCGGCATCCTTGACCAGCCGCTCGGGCTGACCGTGCACTCGCTGCCGCTGCCGCAGGAGGCGGGCGCGGCCGACGAACAGCGCACGCAGCGCGGGCGCTGGAAGATGCTGGTGCTGGCGCTGGTGTGCGCCGCGCCCGTCCTCGCCTCCTACTTCACGTACTACGTCGTGCGGCCGGAGAGCCGGCGCAGCTACGGCGAACTGGTCGAGCCGCAACGTCCCATCCCTTCCATCGTGGGCACCACGCTGGACGGCAGGAAGGTGCCCCTGCCCACCTTGCAGGGCCAGTGGCTGCTGGTCAGCGTGAGCGGCGGCGCCTGCGACGCCATGTGCGAGCGGCACCTGTACCTGCAGCGCCAGATGCGCGAGGCCCTGGGCAAGGACAAGGACCGCCTCGACTGGGTCTGGTTCGTGACCGACGATGCGCCCGTGCGGGCCGCGCTCCAGCCCGCTTTGCATCAGGCCACGGTGCTGCGCGTGGACCCGGCGCAGCTGGCGCAGTGGCTGTCGGCAGCGCGCGGCCAGCAGCTGGCGGACCACCTGTACGTCGTCGATCCGCTGGGCCACTGGATGCTGCGCTTTCCGCCGGCCACGGACCTCGCGGCTGCCGCCAAGGCGCGCAAGGACATGGAGCGCCTGATGCGCGCGTCCGCCGGCTGGGACAAGGCCGGCCGCCCGGCCTCCTGACATGGGTGAGCTCTACGACCTGGCTCCCGCGCTGCGCCTGGCGCTGCTCGGCATCGCCGTGGCGTCGGGCCCGATCGCCTGGGTGTGGCTGCGCGACAAGAAGGCCGCGCCGGCGCAACGCCTGGCCGCACTCACGCTGCTCACGCTGTTCCTCACCTTCGACCTGGTGCTGTTCGGCGCCTTCACGCGCCTGACCGACTCCGGCCTGGGGTGCCCCGACTGGCCCGGCTGCTACGGCAACGCCAGTCCGATCGGCGCGCTGCACGAGATCCGGGTCGAGGAAGCGCGCATGCCCACCGGGCCCGTGACGCATGGCAAGGCGTGGGTGGAGATGGTGCACCGCTACCTCGCCACCGGCGTCGGCGTGCTGATCACGACGCTGGCGCTCGCGACCTGGCTGCAGCGCAAGCAGGGGGTCCCGGTGCAACCGCGCTGGCCCGCGTTCACGCTCGCGTGGGTGTGCCTGCAGGGCGCCTTCGGCGCACTGACGGTCACGATGAAGCTGTTCCCGGCCATCGTCACGCTGCACCTGCTGGGCGGGATGGTGCTGCTGGCGCTGCTGGCGATGCAGGCGGTCGCCTATCGCCAGGCACAGCGCGGCACGGGTGCCCTCGCCATCGCGGCGTCAGCGCGGCACTGGCTGGTCGGCGCCTACGCGCTCCTGTGGCTGCAGGTGGCACTGGGCGGCTGGGTCAGCACGAACTACGCGGTCCTCGCCTGCAGCAGCTTCCCGGCCTGCCAGGGCAGCTGGTGGCCGGCGATGGACTTCACCCAGGGATTCGAGCTCTGGCGCGACCTGGGCAAGACCGGGGAGGGCGAGCACATCACCTTCGCCGCGCTCACCGCGATCCACTACACGCACCGGCTCGTGGCCTACGCGCTGTTCGCGGTGCTGGGCGTGCTCGCCTGGAAGCTGCGGCGCGGGCCGCTGCAGCCGATGGCGCGCGTGGTCGCGGGCCTGGCGCTGTGGCAGCTCGCCAGCGGGCTGTCCAACGTGGTGCTGGGATGGCCCATCGTCGGCGCCGTCGCGCACACGGGGGGAGCCGCGGCGCTGGTCGTGGCACTCACGTGGGCGCTGCGGGAAAGCCGGGCGGCAACGACGCAAGCCAGTGCCGCCATGCGGCCACGCGAGGTGTCCGCATGAACGTCTCCGTCGTGCGCCAGTTCTACGCGCTGATGAAGCCGCGGGTGATCCAGCTGATCGTGTTCTGTGCCCTCATCGGCATGGTGCTGGCGGTCCCGGGGCTGCCTTCGTGGGAGGACGTGCGCATCGCCGCCATCGCCTGCTTCGGCATCTGGCTGGTCGCCGGCGCGGCCGCGGCCTTCAACTGCCTGGTGGAGAAGGGCATCGACGCGAAGATGCGCCGCACCGCCTGGCGGCCCACCGCCAAGGGCGAGCTCGGTGACCGTCAGACACTTCTTTTTTCCGCCGTCCTGTGCGCGGCGGGCTCCTGGCTCTTGTACGCGTTCGTGAATCCGCTCACCATGTGGCTCACGCTCGCCACCTTCGTGGGGTACGCGGTGATCTACACGGTGATCCTCAAGCCGCTCACGCCGCAGAACATCGTCATCGGCGGCGCCTCGGGCGCCATGCCGCCGGTGCTGGGCTGGGCGGCGCTGCGCGGCGACGTGGGGCCGGAGGCGCTGATCCTGTTCCTGATCATCTTCCTGTGGACCCCGCCGCACTTCTGGGCGCTGGCCTTGTACCGGGTGGAGGACTACCGCAAGTCGGGGCTGCCCATGCTGCCGGTGACGCACGGCAACGAATTCACCCGCCTGCAGATCCTGCTGTACACGATCGTGCTGTTCGCCGCCTGCCTGATGCCCTTCGCGTACGGCATGAGTTCCTGGCTGTACCTCGCGGCGGCCCTGGTGCTCAGCGCCGGCTTTGCCTGGCACGGCTTCCGGCTCTGGCGCGAGTACTCCGACGCGCTGGCGCGCAAGACCTTCCGCTTTTCGCTGATCCACCTGAGCGCGCTGTTCGCCGCGCTGCTCGTCGACCACTACCTCTGAGGCCGCCATGCTGCGACGCACCGCCCTTCTCACGCTTGCCGCTTCGGCCGTCGCGGCCTGCGCGCCCGAGGCCGCCAAGCCGCAGTTCAAGGCCGTCGACATCACCGGGGCCGACTACGCAAAGGGCTTCGCCTTGCCGGACACCGAGGGCAAGGTGCGCACGCTCAAGGACTTCCAGGGCAAGGCCGTGGTGGTTTTCTTCGGCTTCACGCAGTGCCCCGACGTGTGCCCCACCACGCTCAGCGAGATCGCGGAGGCCAAGAAGGTGCTGGGCGCGGACGGCAGCAAGGTCCAGGGCGTGTTCATCACGATCGATCCCGAGCGCGACACGCCGGAGCTGCTCAAGGCCTACATGGCCAACTTCGGCCCCGACATGATCGCGCTGCGCGGCGATGCGGCGCAGACGGCCGCCGTGGCCAGGGACTACAAGGTCTACTACAAGCGCGTGGACACCAAGACGCCGGGCAACTACACCATGGAGCACACGGCGGCCAGCTACGTGTACGACCCGCAGGGGCGGCTGCGGCTGTACAGCCGCTACGGCAACGGCCCGCAGGTGCTTGCCGACGACCTGAAGCTGCTGCTCGCGCAGAAGGCTTGAGGTGCCGGGGTGGTGAGCGCAGCGCACGCCACCGCCGTCCCGGTACGCAAGGGCGCGGCACGCATCGCCCTGATCCCGCCGCAGGTGTTGCAGGCGCTCAATGCGGGCCGCATCCCCACGGCCAACCTCAACGAGTTCCTGGCACTGGACCTGCCGGCGCTGGTGCGCAACGTGGCGCGCGACATCGGGCTGGACCCCGGGCACGAGCGCCTGCAGGACACCTTCGCGATGCTGCCGGCGTTCGCGCCGGTGAAGCGGCACCTGCACGTGGCCCGCGCGCTGTACGACCTCACCGAGCCGCGGGCCGATCGCGATGCGGTGGCGCACGCGCTGGCCACGCACACCAGCGACGTGGCGCGCAACTGGGCGGCGCAGTGGATCGCCTTCAGCCGCCTGCCCCTGGAGGACAAGCTGGCATCCGCCTGGCGCTTCGCGGCCGATCCGCATTTCGGCGTGCGCGAGATGGCCTGGATGGCGGTGCGCGACGAGATCGCGGGTGACGTGGAAACCGCCGTGCGGCTGCTGCAGTCCTGGGCCACGCACCGCGACCCCAACATCCGGCGCTTTGCGAGCGAAGCCACGCGCCCGCGGGGCGTGTGGTGCGCGCAGATCGACACCCTGAAGCGCGAGCCCTGGCGCGGTTTGCCGCTGCTGGAGCCACTGAAGGCGGACGCCAGCCGCTACGTCCAGAACTCGGTGGCGAACTGGCTCAACGACGCCGCGAAGACGCAACCGGACTGGGTGCGGCAGGTGTGCGACGGCTGGGGCCGGGGGAAGGTGCCGCCGGCGACGCAGTACATCGTCAGGCGGGCGCAGCGGAGCATCGTGGAGCAGAAGGCCCGCTCGGTAAGCGCCAGCGGGCACCCCACCGCTGGGATCAGAAATTCAGCGGCTTGATCAGTTTCTTGGCGTCCTGGTTCATCTGGTCCAGGGCACCCATCACCCACTGCAAGGTCCCTTCGCCATCGAGCTGCGGCATGGGCAGGATCGCGGCGGTAACGTGGAACTTGAGCGTCAGCGCAGCGGGCAGTTGCTCCACCTGGCGCAGGCCGCTCGCCACCACCTGCTGCGCGCGCGAGCTCAGGGCCTGGGGCGTGACCGGCGCTTCCAGCAGCACGGCGTACTCGCGCTCGCCCACGCGCGCGGCCATGTCGAATTCCACGCTGGTGCGGCGCAGGTGCGAAGCGGCGACGACCAGGGCCTTCTCGGCGGCTTCCTTGCCGAACTCCTCGGCGATGGCATCGAGGTTGGAGATGCGCACGCCCAGCAGCGCGCAGTTCTGCTTCTGGCCGCGTGCGTGCGCGAGGCTGGACTCCAGCCGCTCCACCAGGCCGCGGCGGTGGGGCAGGCCGGTCAGCGGGTCCGTGCGCGACAGGGCGTTCGCCCGCAGCGTGGATTCGCGGAAGGCCATCAGCCTGCGGTGCAGGGCGTAGAACAGGACGGGCAGCTCGATCACGGCCGCCATGTACAGGCCGTAGCGGGTGAGCGTGCTGCTCGGCACCAGGCCCAGGCCGCGCGAGAGCGGGAAGATCGCCATCAGCAGCACCGGCACGAAGCCGAGCGCCAGCATGCGGCTGTGGTGCTCGCGGCTGTCGACGAAGCCCCAGGCCAGCATGCTGGCGATGGCGAGCAGCGACAGGCCGGTGAGCACGAGCACCAGCAGCATGCTCACGCGCGTGATGACGACGATGTCGACCGCCACCGCCGCGAGCAGCGCCGCGATCAGGGCCCACACGCCCAGGTCCAGGGCGCGGGACAGGCGCACCGGCTCCGTCACGACCTTCACGAACCACAGGGCCGCCGCCGTGGCCGCACCCGGCCACAGCGCGAGCGCCATGCCGTTCCATCCCGGCAGCTCGGGCCACAGGTGCTGCGCGAGCACGCCGGAGCGTCCCAGCTGGCCGGCGGCGAGCAGCAGCGTGTACAGGCCGAAGGCCAGGAATCCCCGGTCCCGGTACAGCAGGCCATTGACGAAGGCGGCGATCGTGATCAGTGCCGCCAGACCGAAGTAGGTGCCGAACAGGAACTGCTCGCGCTCGCGGCTGGCCTGCAACGCGTCCTCGCGCAGCAGGGTGGCCGGCGCCGAGAGGTCGGCACGATCGTCCTGGATGCGCACGTAGTAGCGCATGGGCCGCGGGTCGTCCACGGCGAGCGCGAAGGTGGGCAGCCGGCCGGGCACCGACCAGTCGGACACGGCGTGCGTGGTGCCGGATTGCTGCGTGACCCAGTTGCCCCGCCGGTCGCGGTAGAACATCTGGACGTGGTCGTAGAAGGCCGTGTTCAGTTCCAGGTACCAGTGCTCGCTGACGGGCGCGGTGGCCTCGAACTGGATCCAGTAGGCGCCGCCCAGCACGCGGTCATGCGGTTCGCGCTTGCGCACGCGCCAGGGCAGGGTGTCGGAGCGGGCTTCCACCTGGTCGACCGTGGCGCCGCCATCGGCGTCGAACCAGTAGACGCTCCTGCCGTTCAAGGGGGCCCAGGCGGTCTCGCCGCCGACGGCGATGGGCGCGGGGCGCGCGAGAGCCGCGGTTTCTTCCGCGAACGCGGCCGGGGTGCCGCCCCAGCAGGAGGCGCACCAGAGCCAGATGGCGCACAGGACGCCAAGAGCACTCCTCCTCATGCTGGAATTGTTGCAGCCCCAGGATGAGCTGGCCGCGTCGGCATGCAGAAAAAACGTTTACGCGGGCGCAGATACAACAAAAAAAAGCCCGGCAGTGCCGGGCTTTCTTCAGCGCCGCCGCCAGGCGGTCAGGCGTAGGCGACGAGCGCCTTGCGCATCTTCTTCATGGCCGCCACTTCGATCTGGCGGATGCGCTCGGCCGACACGCCGTATTCGGCCGCCAGTTCGTGCAGCGTCATGCCGCCCGAGCCGTCGTCGTTCACCTTCAGCCAGCGCTCCTCGACGATGCGGCGGCTGCGCGGGTCGAGCTGCTCCAGCGCCTGGGCGATGCCTTCGCTGGCCATCGCGTCGCGCTCGCGGTTTTCCAGTTCCGCCGTCGGCTCATGGTTCGAGTCGGCCAGGTAGGCGATCGGGCCGAAGCTTTCCTCGCCGTCGTCCGCGGGGCCGGGGTCCAGGACCACGTCGCCGCCCGACATGCGGGTCTCCATCTCGATCACTTCCTCGCGCTTGACGTTCAGCTCGCGCGCCATCACCTCGATCTGCGCGTCCGTGAGCGTCTCGCGGTGGGTCTCCGCGTCGGCCTCGTCCTTGAAGCCCTGCTTCATCGAGCGCAGGTTGAAGAACAGCTTGCGCTGGGCCTTGGTCGTCGCGACCTTGACCATGCGCCAGTTCTTCAGGATGTACTCGTGGATCTCCGCGCGGATCCAGTGCAGCGCGTAGCTCACCAGGCGCACGCCCTGGTTCGGGTCGAAGCGCTTGACCGCCTTCATCAGGCCGATGTTGCCTTCCTGGATCAGGTCGCCGTGGGGCAGGCCGTAGCCCAGGTACTTGCGCGAGACGGACACGACCAGGCGCAGGTGCGACAGCACCAGCTTCCCGGCGGCTTCCAGGTCGTTGCTCTCCCTGAACTTCTTCGCGAACTCCTGCTCTTCCTCCGCCGTCAGCATCGGCAGCCGGTTGACTGCCGAGATGTATGCGTCCAGGTTGCCCAGCGACGGAACGACGGCCCAGGGGCTGGCCACTGCCAGCGCCGTGGTGCCCGAGGCTCCAACTTGTGAGGACATACCGGAATCTCCTTTTTGCTTGTGAAAATCTTAGCACTCTGTTGGACAGACTGCTAAGCAAAGGGTTCCGTAGGCATGCGAGCCGACCGGCAGTGGGAGACGCCTGTCGGGGTGGCGTGCTGTCCCAGGCGGGGCGCTACCAGCGAATGCCGAGCTTCAGGAACAGCTTGCTCAGCACGAAGATGGGTCCCACCAGCAGGTATTGCAAGTCCTCGAAGAAGCTGGGCTTCCTGCCCTCGATCCGGTGGCCCACGAACTGGGCGATCCAGCCGCCGACGAACAGCGCCACGCACACGGTGAGTCGGTACTCACCCATCCGATGGACGAGCGCCAGCCCCAAGACCGACGCCGCCGCCATGGCAACCAGGAACGGGGTCGAGAGCCGCGCGTAGTAGACCATGCTGCCCAGCACCAGCAGGTAGGCCGCCCAGGGATGGATCGCGAAGAGCAGGCCCAGCAGGCTGAGCATGATCAGCGGGATCGCCACGAAGTGGATCCGCTCGTTGCGCGGGTTGCGGTGGCTCTCCTCGTAGTGGGCGAGCAGCTGGTCGACCCGGCGCGGGGCGGGGCTGGCGGGCTCGGTCAGCGTGGACATGGGGCGCTCCGGGGGACGGACAATGCCCGATTCTGGGAGGCCGTCGCCATGGAAGACTGTAAAGATCTGGACATTCTGAGCGTCACCACGACCGTCGGTTCGCTGGCGGACGCCCAGGCGCTGGCCCGCGCGCTCCTGGACCAGCGCCTGGCCGCCTGCGTGCAGGTGGAACCCCGCCTGACCTCGTTCTACCGCTGGGAAGGCCGGCTTTGCGAAGACGCGGAAGTGCGGCTGACGATCAAGACCCTGGTGGCCTGCGCCGGGGCCTTGCAGGCCTTCTTCGGGGAGCGGCATCCCTACGAGGTGCCGCAGTTCCTGGCCGTGACCCTGCAGGCGAGCCGCGCCTACTTCGACTGGGTCGCGCAGCAGGTCTCGCTGCCGGGGTCGGTGCAGCGCTGACGCGAATTGGTGGCGGGCTCTCACCCGCGGCACGCAGGGCGCGCGGCATGGTGATGCTTCGACTTACCGAGGAACACACACCATGAAAAAAGTCCAGATGGTCGGCATCTCCCTGTGCGTGGCGCTCGCCGCGTTCTCCACCGGCGCCAGTGCGAAGGGTTGCCTCAAGGGCGCCGCCGCCGGCGGCGTCGCGGGCCACTTCATCGGCCACCACGGCGTGCTGGGTGCCGCGGCCGGTTGCGCCGTGGGCCACCACCAGGCGAAGAAGAAGGAGCAGCAGCAGCAACAGCAAGCCGCGCCACAGCGCCATTCGCAGGTGGCGCACCGCTGATGCGGCTCAGGCCAGCAAGGCCAGCGCGAACTCGCGCGCGCTGAAGGTCTCCAGGTCCTCGAGCTTCTCGCCCACGCCGATGAAGTAGACGGGGACCGGCCTTTCCTGCGCGATCGCGGCCAGCACGCCGCCTTTGGCGGTGCCATCGAGCTTGGTGACGATCAGGCCGGTGAGCTGCAGCACGTTGTCGAAGGCCTTGACCTGGGCCACCGCGTTCTGGCCGGTGTTGCCGTCGATCACCAGCAGCACCTCGTGCGGCGCGCTCGCGTCCGCCTTGGTGACCACGCGCTTGATCTTGCGCAGTTCCTCCATCAGGTGCAGCTGCGTGGGGAGCCGGCCCGCCGTGTCGACGATGACCACGTCCTTGCGGCGCGCCTTGCCCGCGCTCACCGCGTCGAAGCTCACGGCCGCGGGGTCGCCGCCTTCCTGGCTGACGATCTCCACCCGGTTGCGGTCGGCCCAGATGGCAAGCTGCTCCTTGGCGGCCGCCCGAAAGGTGTCCGCGGCGGCCAGCAGCACGGTCTCGCCGTCGTCGGCGAGGTGCTTGGTGAGCTTGCCGATGGAGGTCGTCTTGCCGGCGCCGTTGACGCCCGCGACCATGATCACGGTGGGCACGTGCTCGCCGATGGTCAGCGGCTTCTCCAGCGGCTTGAGCAGCTGGGTCAGCGCGTCCACCAGGATGTTCTTGGCCTGGACCGGCCGCGTCGCGCCCGAGGCGGCCACCTTGCGCTTGACTTCGGCCAGCAGGTAAGCGGTCGCGCCCACGCCCGTGTCGGCCAGCAGCAGCGCCGTTTCCAGCTCTTCGTAAAGCGCGTCGTCGATCTGCGCTCCGGTAAAGACCTGGGAAATGCTGGACCCGGTCTTGCGCAGGCCGGCGCTCAGCCGTTCCATCCAGCTCTGCCGCTCGGCCGGGACTTCCGCGGCGACCGGGATCTCCATGGGCGCGACCAGCGCGCTGCCGATCAGTCCGCCGCCCTGTGGTGGCGCGGGTGGCGGGGCCGGCCGGGCAGGCGGCAGGGGCGCAGGCGCCACCACCGGCGCCGGTGCCGGAGGCGCGACGGGGGCGGTGCTGGCGGGGACCGGCGCCGGCGTGGCCGGCGGTTTTTTCCGGAAGAAGCTGAACATCGAAACCGTTTCTAGAATCACACGATTCTATGAAACCGCACCTCCGCGCAGTCCTCCTCCCCCTCCTCGCCTCGGTTCCGCTGCTTCTCTTGCCGCCAGCCGGTGCCCAGATCACCGGCCCGGCCCCCGCCCAGGAGAAGCCCCTGGAGTACAAGCTCGCCAACGGCATGACGGTGATCGTCAAGCCGGACCGGCGCGCGCCCACCGCCGTCCACATGGTCTACGTCCGCGTCGGTTCGATGGACGAGGTCGACGGCAGCTCCGGCGTGGCCCACGTGCTGGAACACATGATGTTCAAGGGCACGCCGAACACCGGGCCGGGCGAGTTCTCGCGCAAGGTCGCCGCGCTCGGCGGCCGCGAGAACGCCTTCACGACCCGCGACAACACCGGCTACTTCCAGCAGATCCCGGCGAACAAGCTGGAGGACGTGATCCGGCTGGAGTCGGACCGCTTCGCGCACAACCAGTGGCCCGACGACGAATTCAAGCGCGAGCTGGAAGTCGTGAAGGAGGAGCGCCGCAGCCGCACCGAGGACAACCCGCGCGCGCAGCTCTACGAGCAGCTCAGCGCCGTCGCCTACATCGCCTCGCCCTACCGGCGTCCGGTGGCGGGCTGGATGAGCGACCTCGATGCCATGACCGCGCAGGAGGCGCGCGACTTCTACCGCCGCTGGTACACGCCGGCCAATGCGGCCGTCGTCATTGCCGGTGACGTCGACCCGCAGCAGGTGCGCCGCCTGGTGGACAAGTACTACGGCAGCATCCCGGCGCGCCCCGTGCCGCCGCGCAAGCCGCGCGAGGAGCCCGAGCAGAACGGCATCCGCCGCCTGGAGTTCAAGGCGCCCGCCGAACAGGCGTACGTGGGCCTGGCCTTCAAGGTGCCGCAGCTGCGCTCCTTCGACAAGACGCCGGAGAACGACGATGCCCTGGCGCTCACGGTGCTGGCTGCGGTGCTCGATGGCTACGAAGGCGCGCGCCTCGATCGCGCCCTGACGCAGGGGGCCGACCGCGTGGCGGACAGCGTGGACGCGGGCAACGGCCTGTGGGGGCGCGGCCCGCAGCTGTTCACGCTCTCGGGCGTGCCCGCGCCCGGCAAGACGCCGGAGCAGGTCGAGGCGGCCCTGCGCGAGCAGGTCGCCCGCGTGGCGCGCGACGGCGTCACCGAGGCGGAACTGAACCGCGTCAAGACCCGCTGGATCGCCGGCGAGATCTACAAGCTGGACTCGGTGATGAACCAGGCGCGCGAACTCGGAGGCGCCTGGATCCTGGGGCTGCCGATCGACGCCGACGACCGCCTCATGGCGCGCCTGCGCGAGGTCACCGCCGACCAGGTGAAGTCGGTCGCCGGCCGCTACTTCGGCGACGAGCAGCTGTCCGTGGGCATCCTGCGGCCCTTGCCGGTCGACCCGAACCGCAAACCCCGCCAGCCCGCCGCCGGTGCCCGCCACTAAGGACAACAAGAACATGCGCATCACACGAATCGTGGCCGGCGCGAGCCTGGCCCTCTTCATCGCCCTGCCTGCCGCGGCGGCCCTGCCGATCCAGAAGTGGCAGCAGGCCAGCGGCGCCCAGGTGTGGCTGATCGAAAGCCCCGGCCTTCCCATCCTCGACGTGGAAGTCGACTTCGACGCCGGCGACCGGCGCGACCCGGCCGAGAAGGCGGGCCTGGCCGGCGCCACGGCGAGCATGAGCTCCAAGGGCGTCGCCGCGCGCAACGGCGAGCCCGCGCTGGACGAGAACCAGCTCGGCGAAGCCTGGGCCGACCTGGGCGCCGGCTTCGGCGCGAGCTCGGGGCAGGACCGCATGAGTTTCACGCTGCGCTCGCTGACCTACCCGGACCTGCTGGCCAAGGCGGTGGCGCTGGGTGCGCGCCAGCTGGGCGAGCCCTCGTTTCCCGAGGCGGTCTGGCAGCGCGATCGCCAGCGCTGGGCGGCGTCCATCCGCGAGGCCAACACGCGTCCGGGCACGATTGCCGGGCGCGCCTTCGCGCAAGCGGTGTACGGCACGCATCCCTATGGCTACGACACGACGGAAGCCTCCCTGAACCGCATCACCGTGCAGGACATGCGCGACTTCTACAAGGTGGTGCAGCCTTGCCGCGCCAAGGTGAGCGTTGTCGGCGCGGTAAACCGCGCCCAGGCCGACCAGATCGTGACGACGCTGCTCTCGCGCCTGCCCGCCGGCACCTGCCAGCCGCTGCCGCCCGTGACCGAAGTGGCGCCGCTTGCCGCCGCGGCGGAGCGCAACATCCCCTTCGCCTCCGCGCAGGCGCATGTCCTGATCGGGCAACCCGGTTACCGGCGCGCCGATCCGGACTACTTCCCCCTGCTGGTGGGCAACTACACGCTGGGCGGCGGCGGTTTCGTCTCGCGCCTGGCCGAAGAGGTGCGGCAGAAGCGGGGCCTGAGCTACAGCGTGTACAGCTACTTCGCACCGGCCCTGCACGCAGGCGCCTTCACCCTCGGGCTGCAGACCCGGCCGGACCAGGCGGCGCAGGCCGTGCAGGTCTCGCGCGACGTGCTGCGGCGCTTCGTCGCCGAAGGGCCGACGGAGGCGGAACTCAAGGCGGCCAAGGACTTCATGATCGGCGGCTTCGCCCTGCGCATCGACAGCAACCGCAAGCTGCTGGACAACCTGGCCAACATCGCCTGGTACGACCTGCCGCTGGACTACCTGGACACCTGGACCAGGCAGGTCGAGAAGGTCACGGCCGCGGAGATCAAGGCTGCTTTCGCGCGCAAGCTGCAGCCGGACCGCATGGTCACGGTGGTTGTCGGCGGCGACGTCGCTGCCAGCCGACAGTAAGCCTCCTCCCTTTGGGTGGGCCCCTGTCAAGATTGACAGGGGTAGGCGCGCACGGCGGCGCGCCACCTTGAACAATGGCCTGGCGCTGTCACGCGTCTGGTGTCCAAGCCAGAGATGGTTTTCCAGGGAGAGTGTGGGGTGCGGCCCAGGCCGCACCCTTTTTTTTGCCGGCGCGCGGGTAAGCTCCCGCGATGCCCCGACCCGCCGCCCCCGCCCGCCGCAGCCTGCCGAACCAGGTCCGGATCATCGGCGGCCTGTGGAAACGCACCCCGCTGCCGGTGGCCGACCGCCCCGGACTGCGCCCCACGCCCGACCGCGTGCGCGAAACCCTGTTCAACTGGCTGGGCCAGGACCTCGCCGGCTGGCGTTGCGTGGACGCCTTCGCCGGCACCGGCGCGCTGGGCCTGGAAGCGGCGTCCCGCGGCGCCGCCGACGTGCTGCTGGTCGAAGCCGAAGGCGCCCTGGTCGACCAGCTGCGGGCGCTCGCGACGAAGCTGCAGGCGGGCAACGTCCGCGTGCAGCGAGGCAATGCGCTCACGGTGCTGGCGGCGCTGCCGCCGGCCAGCGTGGACCTGGTGTTCCTGGACCCGCCTTTCGAGGCCGGCCTGTTCGACAAGGCCCTGGCGGCGGCGCGGCCGGCGGTCGCCGCCTCTGGCTTTGTCTACCTGGAAGCGCCCGCCGCCTGGGACGCCAAGGTGCTGGCGGCGTACCGGCTCGAACTGGTGCGCCACCTCAAGGCCGGGGCTGTTCACGGCCACCTGTTGCGTCCGGTTGCATAATCCGGCGCAGCAAACGGTCCGAACGCGCGCCCCCAGGCGATGAGGAGAGCTCCATGGCCCACGACGTCATCGCCGTCTACCCCGGCACTTTCGACCCCATGACCCTGGGCCACGAGGACGTGGTCCATCGCGCCTGCCAGCTGTTCGGCCGCATGATCGTCGCGGTCGCCGCCGGCCACCACAAGAAGTCGCTGTTCACGATGCAGGAACGCATCGACATGGCGCGCGAAGCGCTCAAGGACTACCCGCAGGTGACGGTCGAAGGCTTCAGCGGCCTGGTGCGCGATTTCGTCGTGGCACGCGGCGGCAAGGCCATGGTGCGCGGCGTGCGCGCGGTCACCGACTTCGACTACGAGTTCCAGCTCGCCGGCATGAACCGCCACCTGATGCCGGACGTCGAGACCGTCTTCCTCACCCCCAGCGACAAGTACCAGTTCATCAGCAGCACCTTCGTGCGCGAGATCGCGGTGCTGGGCGGCGAGGTCCACCAGTTCGTGTCGGCCTCGGTGCAGCAAAGGCTGATCGACAAGGTCAAGAGCCTCGGGCGGGATTGAACGGCATGGATCCCGGGTCAGGCCCGGGGTGACATCGATGCGATGTCGGCCAGCCATTCGACCAGGGTGGCATTCACCATCTCCGGCCGCTCCATCGTCAACATGTGTCCGCACCGTGGCACCATCACCAGCCGGGCCTGCGGCGCCAGCGCCGCGATCTCGCGCGAGCGCTCGGGCGGCGTGAGCAGGTCGGCCTCGCCGCACATCACCAGCACCGGGCAGCGCAGGCGCGGCAGGTGATCGCGCGCATCGGGCCGGTCGATCACGGCGCGGTTCTGGCGGATCAACTGCGCGCTGCCGGCGGCGAGCACGAAATCCAGGTACTCCCGCGCCAGCGAAGCTGCGTTGTCCGGGTGGAACGCCATCGCCACGTTCGGCTCGATGACCTCGCGCACGCGGTCCTGCGCGAACAGCACGATGGCGGCCTCGCGCAGCGCGGTCATCTCCGGGGAATCCGCGCGCGCGTCGGTTCCCAGCAGCGCGAGGCCGGCCACGCGCTCCGGCGCCTGGCGGGCGGCTTCCATCGCCACCATGCCGCCCATGGACGCGCCGCACAGCACCAGCGGCCCCGGGTTTTCAGCGAGCAGCAAGGCCGCCATCGCCGGGATGCTGTCCGCGCGCCGGTGCACGTCCGACACGCGCGGCTGCCAGCGCGCGAGCGCCGAGAGCTGCGCGCGCCACATCGTTTCGTTGCCGGCAAGCCCCGGAATCAGCATCAAGGTGGTCATGGCGAGAAATAGTGCGCGCTCGCGGGTTGGCGCCCATTCTGCACGGCGCGCCGATCCGGATAATTTGCTGCATGACGGAACTGGTGCTGATCCGCCACGGCGAAACCGACATGAACCGGGAGCTGCGCTTCCAGGGCCAGGTCAACGTGGGGCTGAACGCGATGGGCCACGAACAGGCGAGGCGCCTGGGCACGCGCATGGCGGGCGAGAAGGCCGATGCCGTCTACGTCAGCGACCTGCTGCGCGCCTGCCAGACCGCGGAGCCCATCGCCGGCCGCCTCGCCATCCCCTACATCACCGAGGCGGGCCTGCGCGAGCAGGACTTCGGCCAGGTCGATGGCATGCGCGTGGAGGACATCCAGCGCGACCACCCCGAAGCCTGGGCCGGCTGGCTGCGCTTCGAGGAGGACTTCGCCATGCCGCAGGGCGAGTCGACGAAGGCTTTCCACGCGCGCGTGATCGCGGCGCTGCACCGCCTCGCGGCCGCGCATGCGGGGCAGACCGTGGTGGTGGTCACGCACGGCGGCGTGCTGGACATGGTCTACCGCACGGCGCGCTCGCTGGGCCTCAACGGTCCGCGGAAAACCGAGATCCCGAATGCGGGCCTGAACCGCATCCGCGTGCGCGGGGGCAAGTTCGAGATCGCGGCCTGGGCCGACACGCGGCACCTCGACGACCTGCCGCCGCAACCGGTCTACGACCAGCGCAGGTACGCGGGCAAGCCGGGCAAGCCCAGGGCCGCGTAGAGCTGCTTCGCCTGCCGTTGCAGGCGCTTGGATTCGGGCTGCCCGCGCAACTGCGGCTGCAGGACGTTCTGCGCGCCCGCAAGATGCCCGCTCCTCACCATGGCATCGAGGTGGACCTGCGCGAACAGGTCGCGCTGCGCATGGCTGCCGCCGATCTCCACCAGGCGCGGCAGTGCGTGGCCCAGCGCTTCGACGGCGGTCTGCCAGTCGCCGTTCGCATGCGCGAGCAGGCCGCGCGCGGCTGGAACGCACACGCGCCGCCACAGGGTGGCTTCGGTGCCCTGGCGACCGAGCGCATGCGCTTCGATGCTGGCGAGCCAGGCGCGCGCCGCGTCCTGGCGGCCGGCTTTCGCCAGCCCATAGAGGTACTGCAGGTCGAGAAAGGGCAGCACATGGTCGTGCGCGCGCCGCGCGAGGTAGCCGCCCAGCTCCTGCCAGCGATCGCCGACCTCCATGCCGGCGAGTTCGGCCCGCGCGAGCAGGGACACCGCATTCACCTGGTCCTGGCTGTACTCCTTGACCTCGGCCCAGACGTGTCGGTCGTAGATGGCCAGGACCTCGTCGCTGCGGTCCAGGTCCAGCGCGAACAGCGCCTGGTGCCACCAGTTGTGCGTGACCATGAAGGAGTTCAGGCCGGTCCAGGTGGAACTCATCTCGGCGAGGAATGCGTGCCCTTCGGCCAGCCGCCCTTGCGTGAGCATCACGTGGGCCAGCGCATGGTGCGCCCAGGGCTCCTTGCGGCGCATGGCGATCGCCTCGCGCGCGCTGGCTTCGGCCTGCTCCAAGAAATGGCATTGTTCCCAGGCGAAGGCCAGCATGCCGTGCAGGTAGGGCACGTCGGCGGCGGCCGGCAGGGCGTGCAGCGCCAGGCGCAGCATGCCGGGCGCGTCGCCGCGGTTGAACAGGTGGTACTGCCCCAGCTTCAGCGACACCAGGTCACGGGGGAAGGAGCGGGCCTGCTCCTCGTGCAGCGCGATCGCGCGCGCCAGGTCACCCTCGACCCAGGCGGCCACTGCCGCGACGAAGCGTTGCTCGCGTTCCGTGGCTTCGCCGGCCGCGGCCTGGGCGCGCGCGAGGAAGGGGCGGGCGTTGCCTGGCGCATCGGCCGTCTCCGCGAACATGTGCAGCGCCGCGCAGCAGGCCTGCACCATGGCGCTGCCATCGTCCTGCGCCTGCAGGATGTCGGCGGCACGCGCCTCGCTCGCGATGAAACCTTCGACGAAGGCGTCCAGCGGCACCCGGCTCGCCGCGTCGCGCAGCGTGACCGGGTTGCCGAGGACCTCAGTCCACATGGTGGACGGCTTCCGAGGGCGGTTGCGGCCAGGGCCGCTGCGGCTCGCGCAACTGCTCGAAGGCGCGCGCGACCTGCAGCACGCCCAGGTCGTCGAAGCGCTTGCCGGCGATCTGCAGCCCGATCGGCAGGCCCGACTTCGTGTAGCCGCAGTTGATGGAGGCCGCCGGCTGCTCCGACATGTTGAAGGGCACCGTGAAGCCGATGTGCTCCAGGGGCCGCAGCGGGTCGTTGGTGGGCGAGGGCAGGTCGGCGGCGAAGGCCGGCACCGGCGAGGTGGGCGAAAGCACGAAGTCGAAGGGCCGGCAGGCGTTGACCGTGGCCACCCGCGTGAGGTGGAACTGGTGCACCGCGCGGAACACCGCCTCGCCACTGAGGCCCGCGGCGCTGTCGGCCCATTTCTGGATGTAGGGCAGCACGCGCGCCTTCACCTCCGGCGGCAGCGCGCGCATGTCCACGTGCGAGCGCATGCGCCAGAAATGGTCCATGCCGTCGAGCATGCCTTGCGTCATGAAGGGCTTCATGGGCGCGACCACCGCGCCGGCGCGTTCGAAGAGCAGCGCCGCCCGCTCGATGGCGGCGCGCACCTCCGGCTCCACGGCCAGGCCGCAGCCCGCCTCCAGCAGCAGGCCGATGCGCAGGCCGCGCAGCCGCTCCACGCCCGCGTCGAAGCGCGACCAGGCGATGTCCTGCGCGGGCAGGCTCATGCTGTCCCTGTCGTCCGGGCGCGCGAGCACGTCCATCAGCAGCGCGGCGTCGGCGACGGTGCGCGTCATCGGTCCCGCGGCCCGCCCCGTGTAAGGCGGATCGATCGGGATGCGGCCCAGGCTGGGCTTGAGGGTGAAGATCCCGCACCAGCCCGCCGGCAGGCGCAAGGAGCCGCCGATGTCGGTGCCCAGGTGCAGCGGGCCGTAGCCGGCCGCCGCCGCCGCGCCCGCGCCGGCACTGGAGCCGCCCGGGGTCTTGCTGCGGTCCCAGGGATTGCGGGCCAGCTTGTGGAAGCTCGACAGCCCCGAGGACAGCATGCCGTAGTCCGGCATGGTGGTCTTGGCGAGGATCACGCCGCCGTGCTCGCGCACGCGCGCCGCGGGGGGCGCGTCGCTGGTGGAGGGAACCAGCTCGGTCGCCGCGGTGCCCAGGGGCGTCGGGTCGCCGCGCGTGGCGATGTTGTCCTTGACCGTGACGGGCACGCCGTCGATCAGGCCGAGCGGCTGCCCCTGGCGCCAGCGCGCTTCGCTCGCGCGCGCCTGCTCCAGGACGAGGTCGGGCCGCAGCAGGTACAGCGCCTGCAGGTGGTGCTCCCAGCGTTCGACGTGGCCCAGGACGCTGCGGGCGACGTCGACCGGCGAGACTTCCCGCCGGCGGTACAGCTCGATCAGCGCGGGCGCGGAGAGTTCGTGCAGTGCCTCCGCCATATCAATGCCCCCACGCTTGCCGACTTCGTCTTCGGCGCTGCCCCCCGAGGGGGCTCTCGCGCCTTGGGGCGGCCCGGCGGCGCTCGGTCATGCCCACGATAGGGAGGACAGGTCGTTGGCGAAGATCGGCATGTCCTTCCAGAGGCCGCGCACGTTCCTGTTGGCCACCGTCACCCACTGGGGCTGGTAAAGAAAGACCATGGGCGCGTCCTCGGCGAGCATGCGCTGGATGTCGGCGAGCAGCTTCGTGCGCTCGCTCGCGTTGCCGGTCCCCTTGTACTTGCCGTACAGCTCGCTGAACTTGGGCGACTGGTAGTTCCAGTAGTAGTCCGGCTTGGCGAAGTTGCCCAGGTCGAAGGGCTCGACGTGGGAAATGATCGTCATGTCGTAGTTCTTCGCGCCGTAGACGTTGGACAGCCATTGCGCCCATTCCACGTTCTGCAGCTTGGCGTTGAACCCGACCTTGGACAGCTGCGAGGCGATCACTTCGCCGCCCTGGCGCGCGTAAGGGGGCGGCGGCAGCGTGATGGTGACGTCGACCGGCCCGGTGACGCCGGCTTCCTTGAGCAGGGCGCGTGCGCGGTCGGGGTTGTAGCTGGTGCCGGCGGTCAGGTCGACATAGCCTGGCGCGCTGGGCGGGTAGTAGCTGCCGATCGGTACGCCGTAGCCGTCGCCGGCGCCCTGGATCACCGCCTTGCGGTCGATGGCCATGTTCAGCGCGCGGCGCACGCGCACGTCGTCGAAGGGCTTCTTCTTGTTGTTGATGGCCAGGATGGTCTTGGCCCGCGAGCCCGAGACCTGCACCTGGAAGCGGTTGTTGCCCTTGAACTGCTCCACGCTGCGCGGCGTGATGCGCGGGAAGGCGTCGACGTCGCCGGCCATCATGGCGGCGACCTGCGCGGCGGGGTCCGCGATGAAGCGGAAGGTGGCGCGATTGAGCTTGATGGCGGACGCGTTGCGGTAGCCGTCCCACTTCTTCAGCGTGACGGACGAGCCCTTGACCCAGTTCTCCAGCACGTAGGGGCCTGTGCCGACCGGCTTGGTCATGTTGCCCTCGGCGCTCTTGGGCTCCACGATCACCGCCGTGGCCTGCCCCAGGAGGAAGGGGAAGTCGGGGTCGATCTCCTTGGTCAGCAGCACCACGGTGTTGGCGTCGACGACGCTGGTGGTGATGGCGGCGAAGGTGCGCTTGTCCTTGTTGGTGCTCTTCTCGGCGCCGGCCCGGTCGAACGAGAACTTCACGGCCTGCGCGTCGAAGGGTTCGCCGTTGTGGAACTTCACGCCCTTGCGCAGCTTGAAGGTGTAGGTGGTGAGGTCGGGGCTGACCTCCCAGCTTTCGGCCAGCAGCGGCGTGACCGAGCCGTCCGGGTGGATCTTGGTGAGCGTCTCGTAGATGTTGTAGAGCGTCACCTCCGCGATGGACGACGCGGCGCCGCCGGTGGGGTCCAGGCCGGGGCTGGGCTCCAGGGCCATCGCCAGGACGATGGCATCCTTGCGGCCCTGCGCGAGCGCGGCCGGGGGCAGGCTGGCGAGCGCGGCCAGGGAGGCGGAATGGGCGAGGACGCTGCGGCGTTTCATCATGGCGTGGGCTCCAGGGAGAGGCTTGCTTGTGTTCGTGGGTGACAGCGAGGCTGAGCGGCCATCATCCCCGACCTGCACCGCGCGAGGCAAGAGGGGATGACTGGGGCTGTCAGCCGGATGGTTGCATGGCGGCGGGCGGCTCCGCCTGCGGCACGGCGGCCAGCAGGGTGCGGGTGTACGGGTGCTCCGGGGCTTCGAACAGCCGCTCGGGCGGTCCCTGTTCGACGATGCGCCCCTGCCAGAGCACGGCCACTTCCTCGCACAGGTGCTGCACCACCGCGAGGTCGTGGCTGATCAGCATGTAGGTGATCCCGAACTGCGCCTGCAGGTCCTGCATCAGGTTGAGGACCTGGGCCTGCACCGACACGTCGAGCGCGCTCACCGGCTCGTCGGCGACGATCAGGCGCGGACGCGTGACCAGCGCCCGGGCGATGGCGATGCGCTGGCGCTGGCCGCCGGAGAATTCGTGCGGGTACTTGCCCAGGTCGTTGGCGCGCAGCCCCACGGCCTGCAGCACTTCGTCCGCCCGCTGGCGCTGTTCGTCGCGCGGCGTGCCCTGGGCGCTGAGCGGCTCGCAGACGATGCGCTCCACGGTCTGGCGCGGATCGAGCGAGCCGTACGGGTCCTGGAACACCATCTGGAAGTCGCGCCGCGCCCGCCGCAGTTCCTCGCGCGGCAGGGCGTGCAGGTCCCGCCCGAGCAGGCGCACGCTGCCGGACGTCGGGTGGTCCAGCGCCATCACCAGGCGCGCGAGCGTGGACTTGCCCGAGCCCGATTCGCCGACGATCCCCAGGCTGCGGCCCGCCTCGACGTTGAAGCTCACGCCGCGCAGCGCCTGCACCTTGCCGGGCGGCTCGAACAGCTTCTCGCGCGGCAGGGTGTAGTCCTTGACCAGGTTCTCGACCTGCAGGAGCGGCGCGCTCATGGCTGCTGCTCCCTCTGCCTCTGGGAGAGGGCGGGGGCGAGGGCACCCGCGGCCTTGGCCTGCGCCACCGCATCCAGCCGGATGCACCTTGCCTGGTGCCCCGCCAGGACCTCGTACGGCGGCGGCACGGTGACATGGCACTCGGGAAGCGTGAAGCCGCACCGTCCCGCGAACGGACAGCCCTTGGGCAGGTCCACCAGCTCCGGCACGGTTCCGGGGATCGTCGCCAGCCTCTGTCCCTTGGCCGTGCGCAGCCCCGGCCGCGCGGCGAACAGCCCCAGGGTGTAGGGATGCATGCGGTTGGCGAAGACCGACGCGGTCGTGCCGCTCTCCACCACGCTGCCGCCGTACATCACCATCGTGCGCCGCACGTTCTGCGCGATCACGCCCAGGTCGTGCGAGATGAGGATCAGCGCCATGCCGCGCTCGGCGACCAGTTCGCGGATCAGGTCCAGGATCTGCCGCTGGATCGTCACGTCCAGCGCGGTGGTCGGTTCGTCGGCGATCAGCAGGTCCGGCCCGCAGGCGAGCGCCATGGCGATGGTGACGCGCTGGCGCTGGCCGCCGGAGAACTGGTGCGGATAGGCGTCGATGCGCCGGGCGGCGTCGGGGATGCCGACGCGATCCAGCAGCGCGATCGCTTGCTTGCGCGCCTCGGCGGCGGACAGCCGGCGGTGCAGCCGCAAGGGCTCCGCCACCTGGTGGCCCACCGTGTGCACCGGGTTCAGCGCCGTCATCGGCTCCTGGAACACCATGCCGATGCGGTCGCCGCGCAGTGCGCACATCGCGCGCTCCGCCTGGCCGACCAGCTCCTGGCCTTCGAAGAGGATGCTGCCGGTGACCCGGGCGTTGTCCGGCAGCAGGCCCAGGAGGGCCATCACGGTGATCGACTTGCCGCAGCCCGATTCCCCCACCAGGCCCAGCGTGTCGCCGCGTTCCAGCGTGAAGCTGAGGTCGCGCACCGCGAGCGCCGGCCCGCGGTGGGTCTGGAGTTCGACGCTGAGGTTTCGGACCTGGAGCAAGGGGCTCATCGCTTGCGGGCCAGGCGCGGGTCGAACAGGTCGCGCAGGCCGTCCCCCAGCAGGTTGAGGCCGAGCACCGCGAATGCAATGGCCAGGCCCGGGAAGACGGCGAGCAGCGGTGCCTGGAACATGAGGGTCTGCGCCTCGCTCAGCATGCGCCCCCAGGACGGCTGCGGCGGCTGCGTTCCCAGCCCGAGGTACGAGAGCGCCGCCTCCGCCAGGATGGCGATGGCGAAGCGGATGGTCGCCTGCACGATCAGCACCGACAGGATGTTGGGCAGCACGTGCTCCAGCGTGATCGCCAGGCGGCCCTTGCCGCAGGCCCTGGCGGCCAGCACGAATTCCCGGCCCCACACCGCGTTGGCCGAGGCGCGCGTGATGCGCGCGAAGGTGGGGATGTTGTAGATGCCGATGGCGATGATCGCGTTGACCATGCCGGGGCCGAACACCGCGGTCATCATGATCGCCGACAGGATCGCCGGGAAGGCGAAGGCGAAGTCCGAGACCCGCATGATCCCTTCCTCCACCCAGCCGCGGCGGGCGGACGCAAGCAGGCCCAGGGCCGTGCCGATGACCAGGCCGATGCTCACCGCGATCACGCCGACCGCGATGGAGGCCCGCGCCCCCACCAGCAGCAGCGAAGCGACGTCGCGGCCATAGGGATCGGTGCCCAGCCAGTAGCCGGCGCCGGGGGCGCGCAGCTTGAGCGCCATGTCGACGTCGTAGGGGTTGTGCGGCGTCCACACGAAGGACAACCCGGCCGCCAGCGCGAGCAGCACGCTCAGCACCAGGCCGATCATGAAGCTGGGGTTGCGGCGGGCGCGTTGCCAGAAGCCCTGGCCTTGCAGCGGCGCGAGCAGGGTCGTGTCCAGCACCGAACTCATATGTCGCTGGCCTTCACGCGCGGGTCGATCACGGCGTACAGCACGTCCACGATGAAGTTGACGACGACGACCATGGCAGCGAGCAGCATCACGCAGTTGCGCACCACGATCAGGTCGCGGTTGGAGATGGACTGGAAGATCAGCCGGCCCAGCCCCGGCAGGTAGAACACGCTCTCCACCACGATGGTGCCGGCCAGCAGCTCCGAGAACTGCAGGCCCATGATGGTGATCACCGGGATCAGCGCGTTGCGCAGCACGTGGCCCCACAGCGTGCCGCGCCGCGACACGCCCTTGGCGCGGGCGGTGCGCACGAAGTCCTCGCGCAGCACCTCCAGCACGGAGGACCGCGTGATGCGCGCCAGGATGGCCGATTGCACGACGGCCAGGGCCAGCGCCGGCAGCAGCAGCGCCCGCAACCCCGGGACGATGCCTTCGCCCCAGCCGGGGAAGCCGCCGGCGGCGAACCACCCCAGCTTCACCGAGAACAGCAGGATCAGCAGGATGGCGAACCAGAAGTTGGGAATCGCGATGCCGACCTGGGTCAGGCCCATGATGCCGACGTCGCCCAGCTTGTTGTGGCGCGAAGCCGCATAGATGCCGGCCACCAGCGCGAACACGGTGGTCAGGAGGATCGCCATCACGGCCAGCGGCACCGTCAACGCGAGCCGTTCCAGCACCAGCTCCCCGACCGGCGTGCTGTAGGCGTAGCTCAGCCCCAGGTCGCCGTGGAACAGGCCGGCCATCCATTCCCAGTAGCGCCCCCAGGCCGGACGGTCCAGCCCCAGCTTGTGGGCCAGTGCCGTGACGGCCTCGGGCGAGGCGTCCGGGCCCATGATGATCTGGGCGGCGTTGCCCGGCAGGATGTCCAGCACCGTGAAGACCACGACGGAGGTGCCAACCAGCGTCGCAATCAGGGTGATCAGCCGCTTGAAGAGGAACAGGGACATGCCGCGCGGGATAATGCCAGAACCGCACCAGCAGTCCGAGGCCCAGCTCCCATGGCATTGATGATTACCGACGAGTGCATCAACTGCGATGTCTGCGAGCCGGAATGCCCGAACCAGGCGATCTTCCTCGGCCCGGAGATCTACCAGATCGATGCCGACAGATGCACCGAGTGCGTCGGGCACTTCCCGGAGCCGCAGTGCGTGCAGGTGTGCCCCGTCGCGTGCATCCCGCTGGACCCGCAGCGGGTGGAGAGCCGCGAGACGCTGTGGCAGAAGTACCAGCGGCTGACCGCCGCGGCGCAGGCCGAAGAGGAGGCGCGCGCTACTTCTTCTTCGGCGCCGCCGCCGTAAACACCTCGGGCGGCTTCGTTCCGTCTTCCTTCCTGTCCTTCTTGCCCTTGGGCGGCCTGGCGTGTTCCTTCGCCGCGGGGGCCGGCGGGTCCTTCGGGCCGATCACGATGGCCTTGGGGGCGTTCCTGTCCCCGGCAAGACGCGCCTTTTCCATGGCCTCGGCGCGCCGCAGGTCCTCGGCGGCCGCCTTGCTGGCCCGCGCCGCGTCCGCGGCGCTGCTGCGATCCGTCACGTCGAGGGTGCTGCCGCCCGGGCAGGGCTGCGTGCCGTAGCTGCTGCCGCAGCGCCACACCGTCTGCGCGCAGGCGCCGGTGGCGGCGAGGGCCAGGGAGAGGAGGACGGCTTTCAGGGGCATGGCGTCCTCCTTGGGACGGTCAGGGTTGTTCCGGCTCGGGCCGCGGGGGCTTGGGACGCGGCGGCTTGTGCGTGTGCGCGATCAGGGTGGCCTTGTCCATCTCGCCGGCGAGCAGGGCAGGCACCGCCTTGAGCGTGCGCGCGATGCACTCCTCGATGGCCGTGCGCTGGTCCGGGGCTGGTTTCTTCAGCACCCAGTTGGTCACCTCGGACTTGACGCCGGGATGGCCGATGCCGATGCGCAGGCGCCAGTAGTCGCCCGTGCCCAGCTGCGCATGGATGTCGCGCAGGCCGTTGTGCCCGGCATGGCTGCCCCCGAGCTTGAGCTTGGCCTGGCCGGGGACGACGTCCAGCTCGTCGTGCGCCACCAGGATTTCTTCCGGCGCGATCTTGTAGAAGCGCGCCAGCGCCGCCACCGACTTGCCCGAGAGGTTCATGAAGGTCTGCGGCTCCAGCAGCCACACGGTCTGGCCGTGCACGTTGGCCCGGGCCACCAGCCCGTGGTAGCCGCGGTCGTGCACCAGGTTCACCTTCAGCTCGCGCGCGAGTTCGTCCACCCACCAGAAACCGGCGTTGTGGCGGGTGGCTTCGTACTCGGGACCCGGGTTGCCCAGGCCGACGAACAGCTTGATCATGGTGCACGCCTCGCAGGTTAGGCCGCGGCCGAAGCGGCGGCGAGGGAAGTATTGTCGCGGGACGGAAAGCAAAAAAGCCCGCTTGCGCGGGCTTTCGATGGCTGGCGCGGCACGAGCCGCGCGCGGCACGTCACTTCTTGGCGGCGGGAACCTTGGCGGCGGGCTTGGCGTCCTTGGCCGCCGGCTTGGCGTCCTTGCCACCCTTGGCCGGAGCGGCCTTCGCTTCCGCAACCGGGGCGGCAGCGGCGACTTCGGCACCGGCAGCGTCGGCAGCGGACTCTTCGGCCGCGGCCATCACCACGGACACCAGCACCGGGTTGGGCTTGCCGTGCGTCACGGCCTTCACGCCCTTGGGCAGCTTGATGTCGGCCAGGTGCAGGGACTGGCCCTTCTTCAGGCCGGACAGGTCCACGTCGATGAACTCGGGCAGGTCCGCCGGCAGGCAGGAGATGTCCAGTTCGTTGACGACCGGGTTCACCAGGCAGTGCTCCAGCTTGACCGCGTCGGATTCCTCGGCGCCCGTGTAGTGCACCGGCACCTTCATGTGCAGGCGGGTATTGGCATCCACGCGCTGGAAGTCGATGTGCTGGACCTGCTGGCGGTATGGGTGGTACTGCACGTCACGCAGCAGCACCTTGGCGGTGTTGCCGGCCAGTTCCATGTCCAGGATGGACGAGTGGAAGGCTTCCTTCTTCAGGGCGTGCCACAGCGCGTTGTGATCGAGCTCGATCAGCTGCGGCTGGCCGGCGCCGCCGTAGACGATGCCAGGGGTCTTGCCCACGTTGCGGAGACGGCGGCTCGCACCCGTACCTTCCGACTTGCGCTCGAAAGCGACGAATTTCATGACTTACTCCAGTCTGGAGCCCACCGCGACCAGTGCGGCTCCGTTTCAAAATGCCCTCTCTTGCGAAGAGGGCGGCAAAGCTCAGAACAGGTTGACCTGGTCCGAGAACAGGCTCATGACGGACTCGCCCTTGGCGATGCGCTGGATGGTTTCAGCGATCAGGGGGCCGACCGAGAGCTGGCGGATCCGGGTGCAGGCGCGCGCCGCATCCGACAGCGGGATGGTGTTGGTGACGACCACTTCGTCCAGGCCGGTGCCCTTGGACAGCCGCTCGATCGCCGGGCCGGAGAAGATGGGGTGCGTGCAATACGCGTACACGTTCTTGGCGCCGCGCTCCTTGAGCACCTCGGCCGCCTTCACCAGGGTGCCGGCCGTGTCGATCATGTCGTCCATGATCACGCAGTTGCGGCCTTCGATGTCGCCGATGACGTGCATCACTTCGGAGACGTTCGCCTTGGGGCGGCGCTTGTCGATGATGGCCAGGTCCGTGTTCAGCTGCTTGGCCAGCGCCCGGGCCCGGACCACGCCGCCGACGTCGGGCGACACCACGATCAGGTTGTCGTAGTTCTTCTGGCGCAGGTCGCCCAGCAGCACCGGCGAGGCGTAGATGTTGTCGACCGGGATGTCGAAGAAGCCCTGGATCTGGTCCGCGTGCAGGTCCATGGTCAGCACGCGCTGCACGCCCACGGTTTCCAGCAGGTTGGCCACCACCTTGGCCGAGATCGGCACGCGGGTCGACCGCGGGCGGCGGTCCTGGCGGGCGTAGCCGAAGTAGGGGATGACCGCCGTGATCCGCTCGGCCGAGGCGCGCTTGAGCGCGTCGACCATGATCAGCAGCTCCATCAGGTTCTCGTTGGTCGGGGCGCAGGTGGACTGCACCACGAACACGTCCCGTGCCCGCACGTTGGTATTGATCTCGACCGTGACTTCGCCGTCCGAGAAGCGGCTGACCGTGGCGGCGCCGATGCCGATGCCCAGGTGGCGCGCGATCTCTTCGGCCAATGCCGGATTGGCATTGCCGGTGAAGACCATGAAATCGGGGGTCGGGGCAGCCTGCTGCATGGGAATGGACGTGTTCAGACCTGGATCAGTTGCGGACAGGACACGCTCGTGGACTGTTCCGCAACGTCAATCGACTGGTTTGGCAGGGGAGGAAGGACTCGAACCCTCGCATGCTGGAATCAAAATCCAGTGCCTTAACCAACTTGGCGACTCCCCTACACGGGTCCGAGGCTGAAACCAGCCTCAAACCGAATCGTCGCTGGATGCCCAACCCACCAGGGGATGGACCTCCATCTTGCCGCATTCCCGCACCAGCCAGCCAGAACCGGCCCAGTGCCCCGGCGCCTGCACCAGGAACCGTCCCGGCGGCAACAGCGCAAAGACCGCGCTGCCCGAACCCGTCATGCGGGCTTGCAAGCCCTGCGAACCCAGCCATTCGATCGCCTCGCCCACTTCGGGGCAAAGCTGCCGGGCCACCGGTTCCAGGTCGTTGTGACCGAAACCCCAGGGATCTGCAGCAAAGCCTGAGATTCTAGCACTGTCCGAATTCCGTTTCAGGCCGGGGTGGCCGAAGATGTCCCGGGTGGAGAGGCCGCGGGGCGGCTTGACCACCGCGAAGCGCGCCGGCGGCAGGTCCACGGGCGTGATGCGCTCGCCCACGCCTTCCACCCAGGCACTGCGACCGCGCAGGAAAAACGGCACGTCCGCGCCCAGGGACAGCCCGATCTTCTCGAGGGCAGACAAGGGCAGGCGCAGGTCCCAGAGGCGGTTGAGCGCCAGCAGGCAGCTCGCCGCGTCGGAGGAGCCGCCGCCCATGCCGGCTTCGGCGGGCAGGCGCTTGTCGATGCGGATGTGCGCGCCCTCGCTGCTGCCGGTGGCCTGCTGCAGCGCGCGGGCGGCCCGGATCGTCAGGTCTTCTTCAGGAAGGCGGGCGCCCAGGTCTTCGCGGGAGAGGTGGCCGCCGGGCCGGCGCTCGAAGTGCAGGCTGTCGTGCCAATCCAGCAGGACGAAGGCGGATTGCAGCAGGTGGTAGCCGTCGGCGCGGCGGCCCGTGACGTGCAGGAAGAGGTTGAGCTTCGCCGGCGCGGCGACGTCGTGCAGCGCGCGCATCGGCTCAGCGCTCGAAGACCAGCCGCAGGTCGGCCGGCGGGGGCGGGTCCGTGCGCCTGGCACGCAGCCGGCCTTCGCCCACCTGGCTCAGGTCGGCCTGCCAGCCGGGAACGGCGGCGTCCTTGCCGGCGAGCCAGTCGAACAGCGAGGCCACGGGCAAGGGCGCACCGGTCGCTTCCTCGGCCAGCGCATCGAGCGAGGGGAACTGGCGCGTGCTGCCGTTGGAGCGCAGCGTGGCGGAACCAGGCGCCCAGGCCAGCACGGCCACCGTTCCGCCCAGGGGATCGAACAGGCTCAGCTCGCCCTGCTCGGGTGCGCCCTTGAGCTCGAAGCCGGCGGAGAAGGACTGGTTCGCCTGCCCTTCGACGCTCAGCGCCATGCGCCCGGTCCAGGTCTGCACGCCCGGCGCGGCGGGGGCGCGCGGCGGCACGGCGCAGGCGGACAGCAGCAGCGCGAGGAGGGCCGCGCCAGCCCAGCGCGCCGCCAGGCGCAGGCTCACGGCTTGACTTTCAGCCGCTTGAGCGTGTCCTGCAGCGTCTCGTTCTCGGCGTTGATCAGCAGGCCTTCGCGCCAGACGCTTTGCGCCTGGTCGTGCTGGCCCAGGCTCCACAGCACCTCGCCCAGGTGCGCGGCGATCTCGGGATCCGGCCGCTCCTTGTAGGCACCCTGCAGGATGCGCAAGGCCTCGGCCTTGTTCCCGCTGCGGAACTCGACCCAGGCCAGGCTGTCGCTGATGAAGGGATCGCCGGGGGCGAATTCCAGCGCCTTCTGCACCAGTTGCCGGGCCTCGGGCAGGCGCACGCCACGCTCGGCGAGCGAATAGCCCAGGGCGTTGTACGCGTGGTGGTAGTCCGGCTTCTTCGCCATGAGCTGGCGCAGCAGCTTTTCCATGTCGTCGAAGCGGCCCATCTTCTCGGCGATCATGGCCTGGTCGTAGAGCAGGTCGGGGTCGGCCGGGTCCTTGGCGATGGTCTGGGCGAGCAGGTCGTACGCGCCCTTGTAGTCCTTGTTGTCGCGCAGCAGCTGCACTTCGGCCATCGCCTTCAGGCGCGCGTCCGCCGGCGTGCGTTCGGGCAGCGACTGGATCAGCTTGCGCGCTTCGCCCATCTTGCCCTGGCGCGCCAGGATGGATGCGCGCCGGTTCTGCGCCTGCACCAGGTCCTGTGCGTTCTCGATGCGGTCCAGGTAGGCATTGGCCTGCGCGAAGTCCTTGCGCTTTTCGGCGATCTGCGCGAGCGAGAGGTAGGCCTGGGCGGTGCCACGGCTGCGGTCCTCGCCGGCGGGCTGGGCCTGCACCAGTTCGAGATAACGCTTCAGGGCCGCCTCCGCGGCCGGCAGCTGGTTGTCCTGCACCAGCAGCGTGCCTTGCGCGAGCCAGGCCTCGGGGAAGTCGGGCCGCTCGCGCGTGACCAGCTGCAGCTGCTGCAGGGCTTCGGGCTGGCGCTGCGAATCCAGCAGGGCGCGGGCGTAGGACAGGCGCAGCTCCGGCAGCGGCTGCCCCTGCATATAGCTGCGCACCATCGCCTCGGCCTGCGGCAGCTTGGGGTCCATCAGCTCCAGCGCCAGCAGCACGGGCCCTTCGGCAGTGGGCCCGGCGGCCTGGCCGCGCTTGGCCGCATCGAGCGCGCCGGCGGTGTCGCCGGCGGCGAGCCGCAAGCGGCCGACCGCGCTCCACGCGGCGGCGCCGGTGTCGGGCTTGTTCAGGTAATCGGCCAGCCCCTGTTCGAGGATGGCGGCCGCCTGCTTCTTGTCGGTGGCGCGCGAATAGGCGCGCGCGACGGAGGCCATCACGGCGGGCCGGTCGCTCGCGTCGGCCAGCGCGATCTCGGTCTTCAGCGGCTCCAGGCTTTCCGGCAGGCGATTGAGCGCCACCAGGATCTGCAGCACGTAGCGGTTCGCCTCGCGCGATTGCGGGAAGGCCTGCTTCCACGCCCGCGCGGCCTGCAGCGCGGCGTCGCCGCTGCGCGCCTCGAAGGCGAGTTCGACGGCGCGCTGGTAGAGCGAGGCATCGTGGGTCTTGCGCGCGGCGTCCAGGATCAGGGCGAAGCCCGCGGCCGGCTCGCTGCTGCGGACGTTGAGTTCGCCGAGCAGCAGCTGGTAGAACAGTTCGGCGTCGAGGCCGCTGTTGTCGACGGCAGCGACGGTGGTCTGGGCGCAGGCGGTGGTTCCCAAGGTGAACACCGCGGCGAGGGCGACGGAGAGTGCCGCCAGGCGAAAACGCATCATCGAGCCATGATAATCCTTGGCGCCCGGAAGGCAGGGAGCCCGCGGCTCCAACTCCTTTACACATGCCCGAACTCCCTGAAGTCGAGGTCACCCGCCTCAGTTTTGCCGAGCGGATCGCCGGCGCCCGCATCGAGGCGGTCCGCGTGGGCAAGCCGCTGCGCTGGCCGCTCGGCGTGGAACCCGCAACGCTCGTCGGGCGGACGGTGCGCGCCGTGCGCCGGCGCGGCAAATACCTGCTCGTGGACCTGGACCGCGGTCTGCTGCTGCTGCACCTGGGCATGTCCGGCAGCCTGCGCTTCGACGGCGCGATGCCGCAGGCGCAGCTGCACGACCACTTCGACCTGGTGACCGACAAGGGCGTGCTGCGCCTGAACGACCCGCGCCGCTTCGGCGCCGTGGTCTACGCGGAGGGGGAGGACGCCGCGGAGGCGGTCAAGTTGCTCGGAGGCCTGGGCGTGGAGCCGCTCACCGAGCAGTTCGACCTGGCCGCCTTCCACGCGGGCCTGAAGAAGCGCAGTGCGCCCATCAAGCAGGTCCTGCTTTCCGGCGACCTGGTCGTAGGCGTCGGCAACATCTATGCATCCGAGGCCCTGTTCCTCGCCGGCATCCGCCCCACGCTGGCCGCACGGCGCATCAGCCGCCCGCGCGCGGCGCGCCTGCATGCGGCGATCCGTGAAGTACTTGCCAGGGCCGTTGCCAAAGGGGGCAGCACGCTGCGCGACTTCTCCAATGCCTGGGGCGAATCCGGCTACTTCCAGCTCGAAGCCATGGTGTACGACCGCGAGCGCCAGCCTTGTCGCGTGTGCGGAACACCCATCCGGATGATCCGTCAGGGCGCGCGCGCAACGTATTTCTGCCCGGTGTGCCAGAAGTCCTGAGGACAAAAAGGGTCCGATGCTATAGTGAATTGAAGAGAGAGTCGGGGGCTGAGTGGTTACTTCCTTCAATGAGCAGTTCGACCAGCATGGCGCATGGCGGCGTGAGTTCGCCCTGCGCCTGAAGCTGCTGGCGGAGTGGCTGAAGGACCACGACCTGCTGGACTCCGCGGTCGACGAGCGCGTGCGCCGCCTCGAAAGCCAGATGCGCTCCGACAAGGTGATGGTCGCCTTCGTCGCCGAGTTCTCGCGCGGCAAGTCGGAGTTGATCAACGCGATCTTCTTCGCCGGCTACAAGCGCCGCATCATGCCGGCGAGCGCCGGGCGCACGACGATGTGCCCCACCGAGCTGGGCTACGACGCCGAAGTGCCGCCCTGCCTGCGCCTGCTGCCGATCGAGACGCGCCTGCAGACGCAGCCCCTGATGGAATGGCGCATGGTGCCGGAGAAGTGGCACCGGGTGGACCTGGACGTCAACGACCCCGCGCAGCTGGCCCAGGCCTTCGAGAAGGTCTCGGAAGTGCGCCGCGTCACCGTCGACCAGGCCAAGGCCCTGGGCTTCTGGCACGAGGAGTCTCCCGAGGACAATCCCATGATGGGGTCCGACGGGCTGGTGGAGGTGCCCAAGTGGCGCCATGCCCTGATCAACATCGCCCACCCGCTGCTCAAGCAGGGCCTGGTGATCCTGGACACGCCCGGCCTCAACGCCATCGGCGCCGAGCCCGAGCTCACCGTCAACCTGATCCCGCAGGCGCACGCCGTCGTCTTCATCCTGGCCGCCGACACCGGCGTGACCAAGTCGGACCTGGCGATCTGGCGCGAGCACCTGATCGCCGAAGACCAGGATGCCGATTCGCGCCTGGTGGTCCTGAACAAGATCGACACGATGTGGGACGCCCTGTCCACCGCGTCGCAGGTGCAGGCGCAGATCGACCGGCAGCGCCGGACGACCGCGGAGATCCTGGGCCTGCAGGAAGATCAGGTGATCCCGGTGTCGGGCCAGAAGGGCCTGGTCGCCAAGGTCAACAACAACGCGGAGCTGCTCAAGGCGTCCAACCTGCCCGCGCTGGAACAGGCGCTGGCGCAGGGCGTCATGGGCCAGCGCCAGTCCATCCTGCGCTCCTCGGTCAGCACCAACATCACGGACCTGCGCACGGAGGTGAACCGGGTCCTGGGCGTGCGCCGGCGCGACCTCGCCGAGCAGATGGTGGAATTGAAGGGACTGCGCGGCAAGAACACCTCGGTGATCAAGCACATGCGCGCCCGCATCGAGCAGGAGCAGGCGGACTTCGACGCGAGCGGCGCCAAGATCCACGCGGTGCGCTCGGTGCACCTGAAGCTGCTGCGCGACGTGTTCGACCTGCTGGGCACCGCCACGCTCAAGAAGGAGATGGCGGTGCTGACCAAGGCGCTGCGCACCCCCGGCCTCAAGCTGGGCGTGCGCAAGGCCTATTCGCACACCTTCGACCGCCTGCGCGAAGGCCTGCGGCAGGGCGAGAAGATCAGCAGCGAGATCCAGACCATGCTGACCGGCACCTTCCGGCAGCTCAATGCCGAATACGGCTTCGCGCTGCAGGCGCCGCGCGAGCCGGACCTGGCCCGCTACGAGCGCGACCTCGACCTGGTCGAGCGCAGCCACAACCAGTACCTGGGCGTGAGCAACGCGCTGAAGCTGGCGCAGCCCGAGTTCGCCGACCGGCTGGTGCGCGCGCTCGCCACCCGCCTGCGCGTGATCTACGAGTCGGCGCTGGGCGAAGTGGAGCTGTGGAACAAGTCCGCCGCCGCGCAGCTCGATGCGCAGCTGCGGGAACGCCGCCGCAACTTCGGCCGCCGGCTGGAGGCCATCGAACGCATCCAGCAGGCCGCGACCGGCCTGGACGACCGCATCGCCGAGATCGACGCGCAGGAAAAGGCGCTGACGCTGCTGGACTCCAAGCTCGCGGAGCTGACCGGCCAGCTGACGAACGCGCCCTTGCTGGGCGGCGCCCGGGCCCCGGTCGCGCAACCGGCGCTCAAGACGGCCTGATCCCATGGTGCGCCCGCCGGGCCGCCCCAGGGGCGCGGCTGACCGCCAGGCGCAGGCTGGCGGCCTTCCCGATGCGCTGGCCGGCTTTTCCGGCCGCGTCGTGCGCTGGCAGCGCGCGCACGGCCGCAATTCCCTGCCCTGGCAGAACACGCGCGACCCTTATCGCGTGTGGCTCTCCGAGATCATGCTGCAGCAGACGCAGGTCGCCGCGGTGCTGGGCTACTACGAGCGCTTCCTCGCGCGCTTTCCCGACGTGCAGGCGCTGGCCGCGGCGCCCCTGGACGACGTGCTGGCCCTGTGGAGCGGCCTGGGCTACTACAGCCGCGCGCGCAACCTCCATCGCTGTGCGCAGGAGGTGGTGGCACACCATGCGGGCGCGTTTCCGCGCAGCGCCGACGTGCTGGCGACGCTGCCCGGCATCGGGCCGTCCACGGCCGCCGCGATCTCGTCCTTCTGTTTCGGCGAACGGGCCGCGATCCTCGACGGAAACGTCAAGCGGGTGCTCACGCGCCTGCTGGCGTACGAAGACGACCTGAGCCTGGGCGCGAGCGAGCGGCGCCTGTGGGACCACGCACGCGAGCTGCTGCCGCGGCGCGAGCTGCAGGAGAACATGCCGCGCTACACGCAGGGCATCATGGACCTGGGCGCGACCATCTGCCTGCCGCGCAACCCGAGCTGCCTGCTGTGCCCCGTGCAGGGGGACTGCGCCGCGGCGCGGCAGGGCCGGCCGGAGGACTTCCCGGTCAGGACGAAGAAGCTCAAGCGCGGCGCCGAGTCGCTGTGGCTGCTGCACGCGCAGGCCGACGACGGGTCGGTGTGGCTGCAGAAGCGCCCGACCCCGGGCGTCTGGGCGGGGCTTTACTGCCTGCCGGTGTTCGCCAGCCGCGAAGCGCTGGACGAGGTGCTGCCGAAACGCGCGCAGGTGCGCGAGGTGGAGCCGTTCGTGCACGTGCTGACGCACAAGGACCTGCACCTGCACCCCGTGCAGGTGGTGGTGAAGCCGCAGTGGGGCGCGGGGGAAGGGCAGTGGTTCGGGCAGGGAGAGTGGGCGGCCGTGGGCTTGCCGGCGCCGGTGCGCAGGTTTCTCGAGCGGGTTTGACGACCTTCGGTGGGGTTCGCTGCGCTCACCGCCACCCTACCAATTCACGCTGACGAACGCCGTGTCGGGTGGCGCGGCGAAGCCGCGGACGGTGAACGACGTGAACCCCACCGTCTCCGCCCTACCGCGCGTCCATCTCCCGGTGCCGCTTCAGCGCCGTCCAGCGCTTGCCGAATTCTTCGGCCAGCCGCTCCACCAGGTACACCGAACGGTGCTGGCCGCCCGTGCAGCCGATGGCGACCGTCACGTAGCTGCGGTGGTTGCGGGCCAGCGGCTCGAGCCAGTGGTCCAGGAAGGCGCAGATGTCCGCGTACATGTCCTCGACCTCCTGGTACTTGCGCAGGTAGTCGATCACCGGCTGGTCCTTGCCCGTGAGATCGCGCAGCTCGGGCTCGTAGTGCGGGTTCGGCAGCATGCGCACGTCGAACACGTAGTCGGCGTCGACGGGGATGCCGCGCTTGTACGAGAAGGACTGGAACACCAGCGTCATCGCCGCAAGCGGCGCCGACAGCAGCGATTTCACGTAGGCCTGCAGCTGCGCGGCGCGCAGCACGCTGGTGTCGATCACGTGGGCACGCTGGCGCAGGGCGGCGAGCATCTCGCGTTCGAGCTCGATGGCCTCCACCACGGCGCGTTGCTGGTCGCTCTGGGCGTCCGTGCCGGCGCGCGACAGCGGGTGGCGCCGGCGCGTTTCGGAAAAGCGGCGCACCAGTGTTTCCGTGGTTGCGTCGAGGAACAGCGGGCGCACCGCGATGCCGCTGCGCACCAGGGTGTCGAGCTGGCCGGGCACCAGCGGCAGCGCACCCGCGCTGCGCACGTCCATGGCGATGGCCACGCGGCGCCGCGCGTGGCGCAGTTCCAGGTCCACGAACTGAAGCAGCAATTCCGGCGGCAGGTTGTCCACGCAGAAATAACCCGCATCCTCCAGCGCGCGCAGCGCCACCGACTTGCCCGAGCCGGACATGCCGGTGATGAGGACGAGCTCCAGGGGCATGTCAGCTGCCTGCCGCGGCCGCGTCGCCGAGCATTTCCTTGGCGTGGGCGAGGGTGGTGCCGGAAAGGCGCTCGCCTCCCAGCATCCGGGCGACTTCGGCGACGCGCTTCTCGCCTTCGACCGGGGCGACGCTGCTGGCCACGCCGGCCTTCTCGGCCTTCTTTGCCACCACGAGGTGGTGGTCGGCGCAGGCGGCCACCTGCGGCAGGTGCGTGACGGCCAGCACCTGGCGGTCGCGCCCGAGCTGTTTCATCAGCCGCCCCACGGTCTCGGCCACCGCGCCGCCGACGCCGGAATCGACCTCGTCGAAGATCAGCGTCTGCGCTTCGCCCAGGCGGCTGGTGGTCACGGCGATGGCCAGGGCGATGCGCGAGAGCTCGCCACCGGAGGCCACCTTGCCCACCGGCCGCGGCGTGCTGCCTGCGTGACCCGCGACCAGGAATGCCACCTCCTCCAGCCCGTAGGCCGAAGGGGCCGCGGCCTTCTCCAGTGCCACCTCGAAGCGCCCGCCCTGCATGCCCAGGCCCTGCATGGCTTGCGTCACCGCCTTGGCCAGCTGCGGGGCGGCCTTGGCGCGCGCGGCGGACAGCGCCTTCGCCTCCTTGAGGAACGCTTCCTGTTCCTTCTTCTCGGCGGCCTCCAGGGCCGCGAGGTCGGCGGCGGCGTCGAGCCTGGCGAGCTCCTCCTGCCACCCGGCGAGCAGCGCCGGCAGGTCGGCGGGCTGGCGCTTGTAGCGGCGCGCCAGCGACATCCAGCTGCCCATGCGCTCGTCGAGTTCGGCCAGCCGCTCCGGATCGAGGTCGGTCTTGCGCAGGTAGGCCTGCAGCGAGTGCGCGGCATCTTCCACCTGCGCCAGGCTGGAGGCCAGCACCTCGGCGATCTCGCGGAACTGCGGCTCCAGGTGTTCCTGTTCGCGCAAGGTGTCCAGCGCCTGCGCCAGGCCGCGCCGGGCACCGCCCTCGTCGCCATCGAGCAGTTCCTGCGTGCCTTGCGCGGCATCGAGCAGGGCCTGCGCGTGCGACAGGCGCGTGTGGTCCGCATTGAGCTGGTCCCACTCGTCCTCGCGCGGCGCCAGCTTGTCGAGTTCGCCGATCTGCCAGGCCAGGCGTTCCCGCTCGCGCTGCAGCGAGTCCTGCGCGTCGCGGGCGTCGGCCAGGGTCTTCTGCGCCGCGCGCCAGCCGTTCCACAGCTGCTGCAGCCGCGCCGCGTCGACGCCGGCATAGCCATCGAGCAGGGTGCGCACGGACGCGGGGCGGGTGAGGCTCTGCCAGGCGTGCTGCCCATGGATGTCGACCAGCATCTCGCCGGCCTCGCGCAGCTGCGTGGCGGTGGCGGCGCTGCCGTTGATCCAGGCGCGGCTCTTGCCCTGGGTGTCGACGGTGCGGCGGAGCAGCAGCGTGTCTGCCGCGTCGAAACCGGCCTCCTGCAGCCACGGCAGCAGCGCGGCGGGCAGGTCGAACTCGGCGCTGATCTCGGCGCGGGGCGCGCCTTCTCGCACCACCGTCGCTTCGGCGCGGGCACCCAGCGCAAGCTGCAGCGCGTCGACCAGGATCGACTTGCCGGCGCCCGTCTCCCCGGTGAGCACGGAGAAGCCTTCGCCCAGGTCGAGCTCGAGCTCGCGGACGATGACGAAGTCGCGCAGCGCGATGCGTTTGAGGCCCACTAGCTCGTCCCCTCGTTCCAGTGCAGTTTCTTGCGCAGGGTGTCGAAGTAGGTCCAACCCCTGGGATGCAGGAATCGTACCTTGTGCTGCGAGCGCCGCACGGTGATGCGGTCACCGTGCAACAGTGAAGCGAGCGACTGCATGTCGAAATTGGCGCTGGCATCGCGCCCGGCCACCAACTCGATGGCGATCTCCACCCCGTCGGGCAGCACGATGGGCCGGTTCGACAGCGTGTGCGGCGCGATGGGAACCAGCACCCAGCCGGGGGTCGAAGGGTGCAGCAGCGGGCCGCCGGCCGACAGCGCGTACGCCGTCGACCCCGTGGGCGAGGCGACGATCAGGCCGTCGGCGCGCTGGTTGGCGACGAAGTGGCCGTCGACCTCGACCCGCAGTTCCACCATGCCGGAGGTGGCGCCGCGGTTCACGACCACGTCGTTCATGGCCAGCGCGTCGAACACCACCTGCTCGTCCCGGATCACCCTGGCGTGCATCAGCGAGCGCTGGTCCTCCTCGTACTCGCCCGCCAGCATGGGCGGCAGCACGTTGCGGTACTGGTCCAGCGCGATGTCGGTGATGAAGCCCAGGCGGCCCTGGTTGATGCCGATGAGGGGCACGCCGTGGCGCGCGAGCTGCCGCCCTATCCCCAGCATCGTGCCGTCGCCGCCCACGACCAGGCCCAGGTCGCACTGGGTGCCGATCGCAGCGACTTCCGCGGTGGGGTAGCTGGTGAGGCCGATGAGTGCGGCGGTGTCGCGTTCCACCACCACCTCGCAGCCCTGGGATGTCAGGAAATTCGCAATGTCTTCCAGCGCACTGCGGGTTTGTGCCGCCACGGCAGGGGCCACGGAGGCGTGGTACTTGCCGATCACGGCGACCTGCCGGAAGATCGATTTCATTCGCAAATTACATCATTAAAATCGCTGGGCAGTCCCCTTCCTTCCAATGATGCTCGACGACCGCGCCAAGGTGTTGCTCAAAGCCCTGATCGAGCGCTATATCGCCGAGGGGCAACCCGTGGGTTCGCGCACGCTGTCGCGCGCCTCGGGCCTGGAGCTGTCGCCCGCCACCATCCGCAACGTGATGTCGGACCTGGAGGAGCTCGGGCTGGTCGCCAGCCCGCACACTTCCGCCGGCCGCATCCCCACCGCGCGCGGCTACCGGCTGTTCGTGGACACGATGCTCACGGCGCGCCGGGACGATTTCGCGACGCCCTCGCTGCCCCCGGACCAGCCGCAGAAGGTGATCGCGCATGCGGCGCACATGCTGTCGAGCCTCTCGCAGTTCGTGGGCGTGGTGGTGGCACCGCGGCGCAGCTCCGTGTTCCGCCACATCGAATTCCTGCGCCTGGCGGAGCGGCGCTTCCTCATCATCATCGTCTCGCCCGAGGGCGACGTGCAGAACCGGGTGGTGCATACCGCGGCGGACTACACGCAGTCGCAGCTGGCCGAAGCGGCCAACTACCTCAATGCGCATTACGCGGGCCTCACCATCGAGGAGGTGCGCGAGCGGCTGAAAGGCGAGGTGGAGCAGCTGCGCGGCGAGATCGCCACGCTGATGCAGACCGCGGTGGAGGCGAGCTCCGAAGCGCTGACCCAGGAGCAGGACGAGGTCGTGATCGCCGGCGAGCGCAACCTGCTCGCGGTGAGCGACTTCGCCAGCGACATGACGCACCTGCGGCACGCCTTCGAGCTGTTCGAACAGAAGACCCAGCTCATGCGCCTGCTCGATATCTCCAGCCAGGCCGACGGCGTGCGCATCTTCATCGGCGGCGAGAGCCAGATCGTGCCGTTCGAGGAGCTCTCGGTGGTGAGCGCGCCCTACGAGGTGGACGGGCAGGTGGTGGGGACGCTGGGCGTCATCGGGCCCACCCGGATGGCCTACGACCGCATGATCCAGATCGTCGACATCACCTCGCGGCTGGTGAGCAATGCGCTGAGCCACAAGTGATGGTGTCGGCTGCGCCACGCGCCTTAGTGCTTCCGCACGCGTCCTCACGGTAATTCTCCGCACGCCTGTCCACTGGCGTGCATCCCCGCCACGCTCGTCACATGCGCGCTTGACGGCCGAGCAACGTGCTATGACACTGGCTTCGTTTTTACAACAAGAAACATTATGTCCTTGCGATCCATGCGCGCCGCGGCAACCGGCGCCCTCCTGGCAGCTCTCCTCGCCGGCTGCGGCGGCGGGGACGAAGCGCCGGCGTCCGCCACCAACGTCTGGTGGGGCACCACCGCCTCCGGCCGCGACCTCGGGGGCGTGACCCTCGCCGACGGCTCCTATTACCTGCTGTACTCCTCGACGACCGACGCCAACACCGTGGGCGGCGCGATCCAGGGCACGGCGACGATCACCGGGGAGTCCTTCGCCTCCTCCGACGCCCTGGACTTCAGCGCCGAAGGCGCGGGAATCCGGCCGTCGACCGTGGCAGCCCTCCTGAAGTCCGGCTCCCTGGCCGGCACCGTGACCACGACCGCCACCGGTGCGACCCTGAGCTTCCAGACCCGCACCTACGATCCGGGCTGGGGCGCCTCCGTGCCCAGCCTGCAGCGCCTGGCCGGCTCCTACAACGGCACCGCCGGGTTCGCGCTCGGCGTGCGTCCGGCCGTCTTCACGGTGACGGAAAGCGGTGCCGTGACCAGCACCATCAACGGCTGCGCCATCACCGGCACGGCCAAGCCCCGCACCGACGGCAATGCCTACGACCTGAACATCGCCTTCGGCGGCGCCCCCTGTGCGCTCCCGGGCCTGGCGTTCGCGGGCATCGCCTACATCCGCATCGACAACGGCCGGCTGTACGCGGTCGCCCGCAACGCGGCCACCAAGCAAAGCGTCATCTTCAGCGGCGCGAAGTAAGCACGCCGGGCCCGACGTCTTCGACACGCGGGCATCCAGTTCCTCGCGCGCGGCCTGCAGGCCGCGACTCCGGGGCCGCCCGACGCCCGTGACCCCGGTCCTGAGGCGTCGGGCGATCGTCGCGCATGGCGACTTTTGCACACATGCCCCGCACTTCCGTGCAGCAGCCGGCGGCGTCCTACGCCGGCTTGTCCGCAGCCGGGGGTGAAATTGCCGGCACATGGTCGAGCCCAAGAAGTACACCGAGTGGCTGCAGGTGCACCGGCGCCTGCTGGAGCAGGAGCGCGCGTTTGCCCGTTCCCGCGAAGCGATGGCCCGCGGCGAGCGCGTCGACGCGGAGATGGTGTCCATCCAGCAGTCGGAGATCCGGGCGCTGCGCGCACTTTCACGCGCACTCATCCGCAGGTCGCTCCCACCGACGGAGCATCCCGGGCAAGGACAAGGCAAGGAACGACGCTGACGCGTCGGGGGCCTGGCGGGGCGCGGCCAATACAATGCCCGAGGGGGCCGTTAGCTCAGTTGGTTAGAGCAGGGGACTCATAATCCCTTGGTCGCTGGTTCGAGCCCAGCACGGCCTACCAGTTCTTCTCTCGCAACGCTGCTATAAAAGATGGAGCGCCTGCGTGCAGGCCGTGGCTCATGTAGCCGTGGTGTAGCCCGCCGCGCCACCTTCTCCCCCTTTCGCCAGAGGCGCCAAACCTGCCAATTGGTAGAGTCGCGGCTCTCACGCGCGCCCTGCTCGTGGAATCAGCGAAGGACAAGGGATGCAGTTTCACGATCCTTACCGCCAATCAACTCTGCTGCAACAGGCGCTTGCGCCAAGCAGGATGCGGATAGGTTTTCTTCTTGGAGCAGGGTGTCCAGTGTCGGTGCGCGTCAAGGATGCCGGAGGCGCCGACAAGGCATTGATCCCCGACATAGCCGGGCTGACGGCGCTGATCGACAGTGACCTCAAAGCCGACACTGCACTCGCCGCCAGCTATAAGGCGCTGCTTGCAAGGTTACCTGCCGCTCCCACCCCCAACATTGAGGTCATCCTGAGCCATCTCAGGGCGCTTCACGACATCGTCGGAGCTGGCGATATCGGGGGCCTGAAAGTGGCTGACTTGCAGAAGCTGGAAAAGAGAATCTGTGAGCTGATTTCCGGCGTCGTGCGCGCTGAGCTCCCCGACTTCCAGACGCCATATCATCATCTCGCTTCGTGGGTAAGTGCGACGTCGAGGGCGCACTCCATAGAGGTGTTCACGCCCAACTACGACTTGCTTATCGAGCAGGCATTCGAAGCGAGGCGGGTGCCTTATTTCGATGGCTTCGTGGGTGCCAGAGAAGCATTCTTCGACCTGGCGTCGATGGAGAGCGATGTGCTTCCTACGCGCTGGGCCAAGTTGTGGAAGCTTCACGGCTCCATTAATTGGTGGCGTACGACGACTGACGAAGTTGTTCGTAAAGAAAAAAGCGCCAGCGGTGATCGGCACATGATCTATCCGTCGCACCTTAAGTACGACCAGAGTCGCCGCCTCCCGTACCTTGCGATGCTGGACCGGCTACGAGATTTCCTCGGGCGTGGTCAGGCCGTTCTTGTGACCTGCGGGTACTCCTTTGCCGACCAACATCTAAATGAAGTTCTCCTGAACGGTCTGAGGGGCAACCCAACGGCAATGTGCTTTGGACTTCTTTATGGGGCTAGAGCAAATTACTCGGAAGGGCTGCGGTGCGCAACGAGGCAACCTAATCTTAGTTTGCTCGCGGAGGACGGAGCAGTTCTCGGGACCTTGGATCGCGAATGGAATGCTGAAGACGGGTCGGCGCATCCGCTGCACGGCCTGGGTATCCGGTTCGAAGGGGCTCAGGGCGCCCCCGCCAAGAACAAGTTTCTGCTCGGGGACTTCCGGAGACTTGGTGACTTCCTTGCGTACCAGATCAATCAGAACGAGGACGGAACCCATGCAACAGCGTGACCCTACCCTCGTTGGGACGGTTCAGGACGTTTTCGGATCCACGATAACCGTGGAGCTTCGCGATGACACGGCAACCGGCCTTGGTTTTGTACATGGCGAAGGCTACCGCATAGGACAGGTGGGGAGCTTCGTCCGAATCCCTCTCGGGTTCGTCAATCTGTACGGCGTAGTCTCTCAGGTCGGCGCAGGCGCCGCGCCAGAAAAGGGAGCCGGGGCACGAGAGTACGGGAACCGCTGGATAAAGGTTCAAATGGTTGGGGAAGGACAGCGCGGCGGGCGCTTTGAAAGGGGGATATCGCAGCACCCGACAGTCGATGACTCTGTTCACATAGTCACGCAGTCCGACTTGGCCGCAATTTACGGCGCTGTCGACATGCAGGAATATGTTTCTTTAGGACGTCTGGCCAGCGCGGAAGCGATTCCGGCTTTGGTGAACATCAACCGGCTGGTGTCGCGCCACAGCGCGGTGGTTGGGACAACGGGTTCGGGAAAGTCGACCACAGTTGCCGGACTCCTGTCGGCTCTATCTGACCCGACGCGGTATCCCTCCGCACGCATCCTAGTTCTCGATATCCACGGAGAGTACGCGAAGGCGTTGAAAGACCGTGCAAACGTGTTCAGAGTGGGTGCGGACGCGGCGCTTCAGCAGCGGCAGCTATATGTCCCGTACTGGGCACTCGCCTTCGACGAAATGGTTCCATTTGCGTTCGGAAAGCTGAGTGACACTCAAGCATCAGCCGTGGCGGAGTTCGTTCTGCAGTTGAAGCGAGAAGCTCTCGATGCCTTTCCGCGCGAAGGCGTATCCGTAGACACCCTTACGGCGGACTCTCCCGTACCTTTCTCGATCCATAAGCTCTGGTTTGAGCTGCATAAACGCGAGCACCATACGCTCGTGCCGTCACCAGGAGCGGCAGCAGGTGAGCTCATGCCAGCGTATGTCCTGAACGCCGCCGGGCAGCCGCTTGATCTGGGTGACGCAATGGCAGTGAGGCCGCCGCAGTATCGCACCCCTAAGCAAACCGGCCCGGCACCGGAGCAAGTGCGACTTGGATCGGGCTCAATAGGCATTCGGTCGCAGTTGGCGGCTCTGGCAGCGAAGCTTCGAGACCCCCGAATGGCGTTCATGTTCAACCCGGGCGGCTGGCGGCCGCAGTTAACTGGAGAGATTGATCGCGACCTCGACGAATTGCTTGAAGACTGGATCGGCTCACCTCGTCCAGTGTCGATCCTGGACCTCTCTGGCATTCCGTCAAGCATCGTGAGTGACCTTGTTGGTTCACTGTTACGCGTGCTGTACGACGCAGTGTTCTGGGCGAGGAACTTGCCTGAAGGCGGCCGCGAACGCCCGCTCCTGGTGGTACTTGAGGAGGCGCACGCGTACTTGGCAAAGGACAATACCGGCGCTGCTTCCGCATCCGTGCGTCGCATTGCGAAAGAGGGGCGAAAGTACGGCGTTGGCATGATGCTGGTAAGTCAGCGGCCTTCGGAGATTGACAGCACTATCCTTTCACAATGCGGCACGCTGTTTGCCCTGCGGCTGGCAAGTGACGCGGATCGGGGGCACATCGCTAACGCTGCCGCCGACAACCTGAAAGGTCTGTTTGAGATGCTTCCGGTGCTGCGAACCGGGGAAGCCATCGTAGTTGGAGAGGCAGTGAGCCTGCCTGTGCGCGCGTTGATTACGCCACCGCCTCTTGATCAGAGACCAGATAGCAGTGATCCCAGAGTGGTCGTGCGTCAGATTGACGACCAAGGGCACCCTGCGTTTGAGGCCCCTGGTGGGTGGAGTCAGGCAAGCGGGCCGCATGACTACAGCATCGTTGTAAAGCAGTGGCGTAAGCAGTCCGCACAATATGAGCACGCGGCGCCGCACGATCCGGCTGCATGAGCCTATCTACGGAGGTCTTAAATGGTTGATTCGTTTGAATGTCCGGAGTCTTCGACGATTGTGCGGGTAGTGTATGACGACGAGTCGATGATTCTGACTGTGGAGTTCAAGCAGTCTACGTACCAGTACTACGACGTCCCGTCGCACATCTTCGAACAGATGCGCGTTTGCGGCTCCAAAGGGCAGTTCCTCGCCCAACAAATCAAAAGCCAGTACCGCTATTCGCGTGCGTAGACTTGAACAGAGTGCGACGTCGCACTGTTCTCGGCGCGAAACCTTCCGCAGGCTCTCAAGACTGTCAGTGCCGTTGACCAAGTCCAAGCCGAAACATCGGGCGCAGGGGATGATTCAACCGTCAAGTTCAAGGCGATCTTGAAGACTTCGGAACCCCTGTATGCGCCAGTTCCCTTCGATGAGGCCGCGACCAGCGCAGGCGCAAACATCGCTCTTGCCTCGCAGATTGACACGGCAGCACAGCAACTCTCGGCCGACAGTCGCGCGAAGTTCAAGGCCGACATTGAGAAGGCAACTGCGAAGCCCACCTTCATCAAGGCTGTCAAGGGTGGTGACCAACTTGTCCCTCCTTCAGCATCTCTGACAGCGGCAAGCCCACGGCATCGGCTAGCCTAACAGGCGCGCGATATCGCCCACCTCCGGGTCAATGAATGCCTTCGGTTCCTTGCTGACCTCAATGGCGCCGGCGATGATGCCAAAGGCGTTGGGGCGGCGCTGTATCTCATGCTTGTCGGTAGTTTGCAGCGTCGCCATTTTGTCCTGCACGTGAATTACCTCGCCAATCCCTTTGATCACCTCAAGCCGGCCAAGCGACTCGCCTGAATCAGGGTCGATGATTTCTTCGCCAATCTTGTAGATCAGGAATCGCTGGCCCGACCGTATGCCGTGCAGGCGCCCGGCATTGATTACGACGCGAAACTCGTCAATGATGCTCGCAATCTTCGCGCTTACAACGAGTTGATTCTCTGCGGGCTGGTTAGCCATTTGTCATGACCTCCAAATAACGGGATTTGATGTCGGGAAGAGCATTTAGGCTGCGCCAGCGACTCCTATCTTCCAGATATGTTGCGAGCCCACGGCTGGTCAACGGAACGGCAACTACGCACTGTGGGTAGCCTTCCGTAGTGGTCGTTTCAACTGAAAGCAGTGCTAGAGGAAGCTGCACGCCATCAGCGCTCGCGACGAGCGCCAAAAGTTGCCCCGGCTGAATCCATGTCGATCTATCGAGAATGATGATTAAGCGGCCTTCATAGAAGTGGGTACCCTTCAGCACGAGGCGGACCGCGGCTGGCGATTTCGCCTCGATGTAGTACTTTTTCGCCGTGGCTGTCATGCCAATAAGGGCGAACAGAAGGAAAACCGACGACGCCGCAAAACTCCTGGTCGGGAGTGGCACGCTGTTATCAACCCCGAAGAATGACGCGACGCCGACCAACCCGGCCGCTGCACTCCACAGAATCGGGAACGGCTTAAACAGCGCGTCGCGCGAAAAGCTCATTGAATCATCCAGTCTTCCGGCTGTAGGGTTCGGTCGTGTAGCCTGTAAATTCGTCGGGAGGCGCAGCGACCGTTGCTCGACATTATGGGGGCAGGTCGCCTGGGGTTAGGGGCACCGCCGTACCCGCTGGAATGCAGTAGGGTCGCGCTCTCTCACTCAGCACCGTAGCCCCGCAGGTGTCTCAGGTCGGGATCGCGCGGCTCGTGGGCCCCGGCGAATTTACCTCGGGTGGTATACGCGTGGAAGGGTGACGCCACTATGGGCGATCCTTAGGCTAAAGCAGGGAGCTAGCTTCACTCTTGATCCGGAAGTCATAGGTGTGCTGGTTGTGGGGAAGGGTGGTTCACGCCTCCCTCATTTCAGCCCGTAGTACGTGAGAAGTGCTTTCTTGATTACGTCGGTCGCCACGGCAACCTTTACGTTCACTTCCGGAGAGCGGGGGAGGCTCGAAGCATTGGCCGTACAGTTATTGACACGAGTCCGAGGCTGCGCGGGCTGGGCCCGCTCCGCAGACGAACTCCCGCAGGCAGGAGGCATAGGCTTCCGAAGAATCTCCCAGCGTTGACGCGTCGACTCCACCACCCAGTTCGCCGCAGGCGCGCCGAGCGGAACTGCGGGATCATAGGTTTCCACGCCAAAGGGACGCGGCGTCGCCTCGTCTCCATAGCGTCCCGGCTTCTCGGGAACGAACATCGCGAGCTTGATACGCGCGCCGCGCCCGCAGAAGACGCCACCTTGCGCCTCGCAGTACTTGTCCCACGCCACCGCGGCTTTGTCGTGCCCTTCGACGACGTTCTGCTTGTTTGCCGCCGTGTGTGCGTCTGCCAGGTGGCGAGGAGCGCCAGCTGGAATGTTCTCTACCCGGCGCAGTTCACGCCACACGCTCACCGGCGGTCCGCCGATCTGCTGGAACTGGCGCACGCCCCAGCGTGCCGCCCAAGCTTCGACCCGAACAGCGGTTTCCGTTGCCGCGCCGCCGTTGCGGTCCTCGCCAACGTGCTCCCCATCGATGTTCTTCGACACGTACTTCGCTATGTACGCCGCAGCGCTCCCCTTGGCTGGGTCGATAAGCTTCACGTCGCATCGGTGTTCGAACGCGCCCGGCTCGTCCGGCGAGTCCTTAAGAGCGTGCTTCCGAAAAACTTTCTCGAGTGCGTCCGCGTCTCCCGTCTCGCAGAAGAGAAGAAAGTGCCAATGGGGCGTGCCATCGTGCTGGGGCTCGGCAATCCGGAACCCATACACCCCGCACGCGCGCCGATCCAGAGCGGAACGAATGTGGCTCCAAACCCTCGCCAGGTACTTCTGACCTGCGCGCGGCGTTTCGGCAGGGCTGTAATTTGGGTTGGGAAGAACAATTTTGCCGCCACCGACAACGCGAAAGCGATGAAATCGGCTCGGACAGGTAAGGGTGAGGAACAGGCCGGTATGCGCGGCCGACTTGGCTGCTCGCTCGAAACCTGCGATGCGAGTCATCAGCTCCGCTCGGCGAATTCGCTTGTTCGAAGTGCCCTTCTGGGAGAGTTCCGCCAGGGTGAATTCCTGTCCGAGTTCGTTGCGCGCGATGGTTGATTCGAGGACGGCCGCATTGCGCGCGTTCTGCTGCAGGCGGGCGCGTAGTCCCTCGTTGCTCACGTACAGATCGCGCGCCTTGTTCACATATCCAAGCTGGATGGCGACTGCCTCAGTTGTGCGCCCATGGTGCTTGCGGAGTTTTCGTCGCCACCAAAGCACGCAGGTCATGCGGGCGACCGCACAACGGTCCTTTACCTTTGCCGCCGGGGCTTCGATTCCTTGGCCTTCGCATATCCGTTCCATCGCTGCCCTCAACGCGGAGATGGAATGGAAGATTTCAGCTCGCGCAGCGCACCGCGTAGCGAGCGTGGCTGCCGCTTCGCAGATCACGGCGTCGGACGCATCCAACGGAACGCGAACCCGCAAAAGCGCTTCGGTTGTCTCGCGGAGCTGGACGTTCGCTTCCCGGTAGTCGTCCGCTTTTGCGGCGTCCCACTGCTTCAGAAGCCGGTCAGCCCAACGCTTAGGAAGGGTGGCGACGCGGCTTTGAGTCCATTCGCTGTCCGAAGGAATGTGCCGCAGGCGCCTTTCCCCGCGAGCCGCGTCTACACCACCCATACGAACTCGGCGACACGTTCCGAGGGACCGCCGAAGTAGCCTTCAATAAGCGTGTGCAAAGTTGCGGGACAACTGCCGCGGAGCACCTGAAAGAAAGCCTTTTCTTCCTTGGCCAAGTCCAGCACTGCGAATTGCCCGTTCTCTGGCCCTTTCAGAAAGGCTGGCTCTCCCCTGTGAGCGACCAGCAAGAGGGCCTCGGCGAGCGTGGACGCGGCCTCGCGCCCCTGCCCGCCGCGTTGCAGCTGAAGGAGTCGAAGAGGGCTCACGCGGCCGCCTGGACGTTCAGGATTCGCCGCAGCTCCGCAACAGGCCAAGCGAGCCTGCCATGGACGCGGATAGGGCGCAGCGGCCCGTTTTCCCGCATTGCCCAGAGCCGAAGGGTTTGCTGCGCCCGGTTAAGGTGAAAGGCAGCCTCGGGTGTCGGGAGATTCGCGCGCGTTTCGCGCTCAAGTGGAACCGCGATAGGAGTGTTGGTGGCCATGTTTTGCCCATGTGGCGTGTGGAACATGGCCATTGCAACTGGCAGCGCCAGGCGCGAGAAGCTTCGCGGACCTTAGCGGACCTTAGCGGACCCTATCGGTCCCTACCGGGTCTCGCGCGGTGACATCCGTGGGAATTCGGGGCGTTAAATCACGCGTTCAAGCCCGGTCGCGTGCACGCGCGAGCCGCTTTGCAAGTGCTTTCCGGTTCAAGATCGCGGCTTCGCCTTCATCCAAGTACTGCAGCCCGTCCTCAGTCGAGCCCCGAAGCGGCGGGACTTTCTTCTCGGCCATCACAAGGAGCGTCGCCCAGACTGCTGCCACGTCGAAGGGGGCTCCGCATTCCATCTGGGCTTGCTCAATGACAGGAGAGAGCACATCGCGTCGGAGAGCTCTGGTGCTGTGCACCACACTCGTGGGGGTGTCGGGTCTCGGCTCAGCGGCGACGGCCGCCGCATTGAGCTGCGCTGGCGGCACAAGGTGCCGAAGGGCCTCAGGAAGTTGGAGGCCAAGCCGTCGGGCGAACCATTGTGCTGCGTCCGCTGGCCGAACGCGCGCGTTGGCCGTCATCAAGTCTGCCCCCAAGGCGAGGTTTCGAAGGTCCAGGTACGCCTTCACGAACGGAGTGAGTGGCGGCTTGGTTTTGAAGATCAGGCCCCTCGGTTCGATCTCACGGCTGATCGCTTCCCAGCTCACGACGCGCGGATCACGACCGAGCAGGAGCGCTACGGCGTCGTCGAGAGACCAAGTGTCCATTGTCAGCCAATACCCATAGGATGCGCGGGAGCCAGGGGCGTTATAGAACTTTGCCGCCTCCTCGGCAGCGGCCCGTTTCGCGTCCGCCTCTTGCTGCTGGCGAAGATAGGCGTCATGCAGGGCGCGCAGCTCGGACTCAGGCAAAGCCATTAGCTCAGATCGTCGAAGTTCCGCCCGTACAAGCGGCTCCGGCTTGCCGATGGGCTTTTGACTGTGGACCATGGCGCCGTAGATGGCCCTCGTAACCGCAAGAGTGGGGATTTCGTGCGCCAGCACTACGTCTGCCCAGGCTGACTTTGAAGAAGCGACGATTGGCTTCTCCATTTCCGATTCGGACAAAAGACTCTCCTTGCGCTCTCTTCGCAGCGTTGATTTTCGCTTGTTCTCGTGACGCCCCTAGCCGCCCGTGCGCGCTGTGGGTTAAGCCAAGCGCCCAGGCACCCGTACGTACGTCGTACATACGTACGTACGGGTGCCATACGTACGTATGTAGCAGCTCCATGCGCTTCTGCGTAAGAGGGGTCCCCATAGAGAGGTCCCTATTGCGCACGTCACTAAGGGAGTGCTCCTAAGGGACCTATGAGGGATTCCCCACTTCGCCTTCTCTAAGGGACACCTTCTAAGGGAATCAGCTCCCGGCCGAATCGGCAGGCGCGATCGTGCTTCGACCTCAGGGCACTGCAGTACGGTTGAGGATCAGCGCTTCCAAAGTGGCGGCCAACTCGGTCGAACTGACAGGAGCAAGGAGAAAGGTGTCTGCCCCCACGAAGCCGCTTTCTGCCTGGTGAGCGGGGCTCACGGCAACGCCAGAGACATGCACTATGGGGAGACTCGCTGTTTCGGGCTTAGCCCGCAACAGGCGGCAGACCTCCAGTCCGTTGATGTCCGGCAAGTGAACGTCTAGAACAACGGCGGACGCGCTGTTCGCAAGCGCCAGGCACTCTGCTCCCGCCATGGCTTCCATAGTCCGGAATCCTGCCGCGCGGAGCCCGCGCGCCATCGCGTATACCGTCGATTCGCTGTCGTCAACGACCAGGATGGTGTGCATTGAGCGATCCAGGCTCCCGAGACTGAGTCGCGTAGCGGTTGTCCGCCTTGCGTCATTGTCCATGTGCTGGCGAATGCTGTCCGCGCCGCGGCCACCTCGATTTCCCGGCTCGTTGTCATTGGAGCTGTCAGCGAAATGCTTGCTCACGCTGGCTCCTCTGCAAAGCGAACTGAACTACCGGGAGAGTACCCCATGCCGCCATAGGCAATTCAGCGGCAGGTGACTTGACACTGCCGGAACTACGGCTAAGCCTCCCTGAATCCTGTCAGCACCTTCCTGCATGTCTGTGGGTCTAGCGCAGCGACCGCTCCCTCACCACTCTGACAGACAAGCGCCGATTTACATCCTGCAATGCGGTAGCAATCGTGCGTTCACGAGAGTCTTGTCACCACGTTGGGGGGGTATGCAATATCGTGTTTTTGTCGTGGACGACTTGGCTGCAATGCGCCAGTTGATGGAGATGGTTCTCGACACCAGTGGAGAAGCGCGTACCGTCGGAGCTGCGACGACTGAGGCCGAGGCGAAGTTGTGGCTGGACGAACACGAGGGTGAATGGGACTTGGCCATCATCGATCTGATGTTGGAGCAAGGGTCTGGCTTCGGCGTGATCGCCCAGGCGGCTGCGAGTCCTCGGCGCGGCCGGGTGGTGGTATTCAGCGGCTACGCGTCCGAAGGCATTCGCGAGCACTGCCTGCGGCTAGGTGCTGATGCGGCATTCAGCAAGACGGAGACGGCGGCTTTCCTTAGCTGGCTGTCCGAGCAACTGTCCGGGGCTGAGGACCGAAACCCGGCACGTCTCTAGCGTCCTGAGGCTGGTTTTCCGACGCGGTCCAGCTCAGTCTGCACTGCTTGGAATGCCGCATCTGAACGCGCAAAGAGCCCAGCCAAGTCCGCGCGGATTCGCGGGAGGGCCGAATTGTCGTCACCAATGATGGCGGCATGCATCTCGCGCTCCTTGGCGAAGATTTCGGCTTGTACCGCTCGAAGGTTTTGTAGAGCTGCGATGGCTTTGTCCACCCCATCAGTCTACGCGCTGAGCTGACCCCGCCGCACCTTTTTTGGGCGGGCGGGCGGACGGTTCGCCGCCTTCTGCCTACCGAATGACTTGCAGGCGCCTGGTGGACTCGGACGGCGTGGAGGGCAGCCCGGCCTGCTGGAGCATCCACCCCTCCAGGCGTTCGTGATGCAGGCGCAAGAGGTCGAGGGGACGCACGGTGTAGTGCTTCTCAGCCGTCGCGCTCGGTTTGTGCCCCATGAGCTGGGCCACTACGCCCGCTGGCAGCTCCAGCCACTCGGAAAGGGACTTGAAGGAGCGGCGCAAGCCATGCAGGGTCAATCCCTCGATACCCGCAACCTCGCACGCGCGCTCGTGCTGTTTGTGCGGGTTGCTCATGGCCTTCCCGGCTTGCTCGGGAGCTCGGGAAGGGCTGGCGAACACCCATTCATTCAGCCGGGGCAGTGCTGCTAGGAGTTGGTCCACATAGGGGGTCAGCGGAATGACGCGCTCGCCTTCCACCTTGTCTCGGATCGTGAGCCCCTTCCATTTGGTGTTGAGGTCCCGCCAGCGCATGGCGAGCACTTCACCGGGGCGCGCGCCTGTGAGAAGAACTGTTTGCAGATACGCGGCGTGTTGCGGGTGCTGGAGCTGCCGCACGGCAGTGAACCAGGCGGGAAGCTGCTCACGCTGCAAGGCGTCTTGCTTCACTTTGGCCTTCCCGAGCACTTCGCGCACGGCCTTCGCTTTGGCGGCATTTTGCGAAGGGACGACCTGGGCGTAGGCCGGCTGCTCGCTGCACCAGCTCAGGAAGCCGCGCAGAAGGCGCCAAGAGTGCAGAGTGGACGTTTCGCGGGTCTTGGATTCCTCGGCGGCCCACAAGCTGATGGCGGCAGGGGTGAGCTCGGACAGCTTGAGTTCCATCAGAGGGTAGAGCGGGCCTGCCACGGTCTTGCCCCGGCCCCGCGTGCCTCGCACGGCCTCTTGCCCGCCGGCCTTGGCTCGGCGGATGTGGTCCCGGTAGTGATGCTCTCCCCAGCGGTCTTTCCGCGCCTCGACGTACACGGCCCACGCTTCACCCACCGTCACGGCCTGAGCGGCTTCGGTTTGCGCTTTCGCCGTGCGCGCTGCCTCCTGCTGGCGCTGCAGTTCGCGCGGGTCGGTGCCCGTGTCGATCAGCATGCGCTGGCGGTTCGCCTCCACGCGCGCAGCCTCAATCGTCCAGGCGCGCACGTCTCCGATGGTGCGGCGGATGGTCTGGCGTCCGAGCTTGGCCTCGAAGACGAAGGCCTTCGCGCCCGCTGCCGTGACCCGCACCCTCAGGGCAGGTGACTTGCGGTCCCGCAGGAAGGCTTGCGTCTTGCCTTCCGGGCAGCGAAGCCGCTCGATCATCCCGGCCGTGAGGTCCTGAGGCGCGCTCAGATCGACAGGTGCAGTGTTTAAGGGCCGCATGATCCCTTGGTCTCCTGTGGTGCCCCATGTAGCCACCATGTAGCCACCGGAGCGCAGTTTTGCCGAATGCTCTTCAACACTCGGCGACCGGGTCAAGCGCCTAAGCTGTTGATTTCCAATGGATTATGGCCCATTGGCTCAACGCGCTTCAACAATCAGAAATGAATACCAAAGTTCTTTTGGCGGGGACTCATAATCCCTTGGTCGCTGGTTCAAGTCCAGCACGGCCTACCAACTCCGGGGCGGATCATCCGCTGGCATTGCGGTCCGGCTGAGGATCAGCGCTTCCAACGTGGCGGCCAGTTCCGTCGAACTGACGGGAGCAAGCAGGAAAGCGTCGCCCCCCACGTAACCGCTTTCCATCTGGTGAGCGGGGCTGACGGCAACGCCAGAGACATGCACTACGGGCACCCTCGCTGTTTCGGGGTCGGCCCGCAACAGGCGGCAGACCTCCAGACCGTTGGTGTCCGGCAAGTGAACGTCCAGAACAATGGCGGACGACCTGTTCGCAAGCGCCATGCACTCCGCTCCCGCCATGGCTTCCATGGTCCGGAATCCTGCCGCGCGCAGCCCGCGCGCCATCGCGTAGAGCGTCGCTGCGCTGTCGTCAACAACCAGGATGGTGTGCAGGGAGCGATTCAGGCCTCCGAGCCTGAGTTGCGCAGCGGTTGTCCGCCGTGCATCGTTGTCCATGTGCTGACGGATGCTGTCCGCGCCGTGGCCACCTCGATGACCTGGCTCGTTGTCGTTGGAGCTGTCTGCGAACTGCTTGCGCACCTTGGCTCCTCTGCCGAGCAAATCGAACTCCCGGGAGAATACACCTTTGGTCGTCACGAGCAATTCAGCGCAGGTGAGTGCTGAAATACGTCAGGCTAAGCGGGATCGCGTCGCGGCTGCTTGGGAGCCAGGAGGACTCTGGAAAAGCCGATGCGGCGCCTTGTTCGAAGAGAGGCCTCCAACCGCTCGTTCTCCTCGGGGACTCATGACTCCTTGGTCGCTGGTTCAAGTCCAGCACGGCCTACCACCGTCTGGCTCGCGCCCCCCGTCCTGAGGCGCTTGCAAATCAACCGCACCAGCTGGTCGATCTCGACCGGCTTGACCAGGTGCTGGTCGAACCCGGCGTCGCTGGAGCTTTGCATGTCCTGGGGCTGGCCCCAGCCGGTCACTGCCACCACGGTACGCCCTGCCCCGCCCTCGCGTGCGCGGATGGAGCGACAGACTTCGTAGCCGTTCATGTCCGGCATGCCGATGTCCAGCAGCACCAACTCGGGGTCGAACGAAGGAACCGCTCCGAGCGCGTCCTCTCCCCCATGGACGACGTGGACCTCGTGACCCAGGAGCTCCAGCAAGGTTCGGAGGGTGTCCGCCGCGTCCCGGTTGTCGTCCACGACCAGGATGCGCAACACCCCGGCGCCCGGGTCGACATCGGCCGGCGTCGACTCGTGTTGCACGACTTCCCTGGGGAGTTCAGCCAGGGGCAGGTTCACCACGAACCAGCTGCCCTTGCCGGGCCCTTCACTGTGGGCACTGATACACCCGCCGTGCATCTGCACCAGCTTGCGCGTCAGCGCCAGGCCAACACCCAGTCCTCCGCGCGAGCGCGACAGCGCTGCCTCCTCTTGCGAGAACATCTCGAACACTCCGTTCAGGCGGCTCGGCTGGATGCCGATGCCGCTGTCCGTGATGGTCACGATGGCGGTTGCGCCATCCCCGACCACGCGCAGCTCGATCTCGCCGCCGGGATCCGTGAACCTGGCCGCGTTGCTCAGCAGGTTCATGAAGACCTGCGCGAGCCTGGCGGGGTCGCCATCCACCGCCAATGGCTCGGGTGCGATCAGGAGCGTGAGCTTGTGGCCATTGCCGTCGATCTGCGGCTGGATCGTCTCGACCGCATCCGCCACGACGGACGCGATCTCCGTGTGCTGTCGCCTCAGCTCGATGCGGCCCTGGTTGATCCGGCTGATGTCCATCAGGTCCTCGATGAGGCGCGCCATGCGGTCCACCTGCCGGTCGATGATTTCGGTGGACCACTGCACGTCGGCGGATGCGGAGGCCTTCAGCTTCAGGAAGTGCACCGCGTTGCGGACCGGAGCCAGGGGATTGCGCAGCTCGTGCGCCAATGTGGCCAGGAATTCATCCTTGCGGCAGTGCGCATCGCGCAGGCGCGCCTCGCTTTCCTGCAGTTCCCGGGTGCGTTCGGCGACGCGGTGGTCGAGTGACGCGTTCAGCTCGCCCAGGCGCTCCTGCGCACACCGGCGCTCCGCGACTTCCGCGAGCAGCAGCCGGTTTGCGCGTTCCAGCTCGCGGCTGTTCCTGTGCAGTTCGGCGAACACGGCAACCTTGGAGCGCAGCACTGCCGGGTCGAGCGGTTTGTGCAGGTAGTCGACGGCGCCGATGTTGTAGCCATCCAGGACTTGCTCGTCGTCGTTGTCCTGCGCGGTGAGGAAGATGATCGGGATGCGCGCGGTCTTGCGCCGCTCCTTGAGCATCCTGGCCAGTTCGAAGCCGCTCATGCCCGGCATGCGCACGTCCAGCACCAGCACGGCGAACTCGTCGGAGAGCAGGGCCACCAGCGCCTGCTCGCCCGTGGTGGCGCGCACCAGTCGGTAGCCCGGGTCGTCGAGCACGGACTCCAGCACCGTGAGGTTCGCGGGCTCGTCGTCGACCAGGAGGATGTTGACCGTGCTGAGTCCCGAGTTCGTCATGTTGTTCTTGCCGGCCGCCACCCGGCTGTTACGACAGCGTCTCCCAGCGGCACCCGGTGCCTACGGGTCGATGTTCCGGCAGCTGGCAGGCAATGTCTGTACGGTGCCGCACGATTCCGCGCGCGTTGTGTCGGATCAATGTCCCGGCCCGCGCGTCCGCAATGAAAGGCGCACACTAGCGGCACCGCTCTGCTGCGCATGCAGCAGGGCCAGGAGATGGGTATGCATGACTTCCTGAACCACAACCGCGAGGAGCTGGTCGAGCGCTGCAAGTCGAAAGTAGCCCAGCGCCCGTTGCGTGCTGCCACGCCCGAGCAACTGAAAAACGGGGTTCCGCTCTTTCTGCAGCAGTTGATCAAGACACTCGCGGCGGAGAAGGACGACCAGCCCGGTGAGAGCCTCCGGATTTCCGGCGCATCCGGGGGAAAGGCCAGTGAACTCTCCGAAATCGGAGCCTCTGCGACCGTGCACGGAAAGCAGTTGCTGGAGCTGGGGTACACGGTGGACCAGGTCGTTCATGACTACGGCGACTTGTGCCAGGCCATCACCGACCTCGCCGAAGAGCGGGATGCGCCTTTCAGCGTCGGAGAATTCAGGACCCTGAACCGCTGCCTGGACAACGCCATCGCGGACGCCGTCACCGAGTTCAGTTCGCAACGCGAGGTTGCCGCGTCCCGGCAGGCGTCCGTGGAATGCAATGAGCGCGTCGGTTTCCTGCTGCACGAGCTGCGCAACGCCTTGCTGACCGCCAAGCTCGCGTTCACCGCGCTCGAAAGCGGCAAGCTGCCGGTCGCGGGGGCGACGGGGGGCGTGTTGCGGCACAGCCTGGACGCGCTGACCTCACTCGTGAAGCACGCCCTGGACGAGGTGCGCGTCAGCGCAGAACTGCCGGGGACGGAAGTGTTCTCCCTCGCATCCCTCATCGCGGACGCCGGCAGCGCGGCGCTCCTGGACGCCAATGCGCGCAATTGTTCGTTCAAGGTGAGCAATGTGGACACGCAACTCGCAATCGAAGGAGACCGCCTGCTTCTCCTGGGCGCGCTGATGAACCTGCTGCAGAACGCCTTCAAGTTCACCCTTCCGCAGACGGAGGTCTCGTTGAACGCCTACGCGAGCGATGGCGGCAACGTTTTCATCGACGTCGCGGATCACTGCGGTGGTCTCGCCCCGGGGAGCGCCGAAGTCATGTTCCGGCCCTTTGCTCGCGGCCAGCGGGACAAGAGTGGGTTGGGGCTGGGGCTGTCCATCGCGCGGGCGAACGTGGAGGCGGCCGGAGGGAGCCTGGGCGTGCGCGACGTGCCCGGCACCGGGTGCGTGTTCACGATCCGTCTTGCCCGGCATGCACCGGTCCCGGCGTGAGGAGCACGGCGCCGTCGCCATTCCGCGCTCGGGCAGCCGCCGCCTATACTGAGATAGCTCACGTGAGGAAACCATGGCCGCACCGGGCGATCCCCGAGGCAACCAGCTGCTGGCCGCACTTCCGGCACCGGAGTGGGAACGGTGGTCATCGGTCCTGGAGCCGGTGCAACTGCCGCTGGGCCGCGTGCTTTACGAATCGGGGCGCCCCCTCACGCACGTCTATTTCCCCACCGACTCGATCGTCTCGCTGCTGTATGTGATGGAAAACGGCGCTTCCGCTGAAATTGCCGTCGTCGGCAACGAGGGAGTGGTGGGCGTTTCGCTGTTCATGGGAGGCGAGACCACGCCGAGCCGCGCCGTGGTGCAAAGCGCGGGAAGCGGGTTCCGGCTCGGGGCCGAGGCGATGAAGGCGGAGTTCAACCGCGCCGGGCCGGTGCTTCGCCTGCTGCTGCGCTATACGCAGGCACTCATCACGCAGATGGCCCAGACGGCCGTCTGCAACCGCCACCATTCCCTGGACCAGCAGCTTTGCCGCTGGCTCCTTCTCAGCCTGGACCGCCTGCAGGGCAGTGAGTTGCGCATGACGCAGGAACTGATCGCGAACATGCTGGGCGTGCGGCGGGAGGGCGTCACCGAGGCCGCGCTGAATCTGCAGACGGCCGGCCTGATCAGCTATTCGCGCGGGCACATCACGGTGCTGGACCGCAAGCGTCTCGAGCAGCGGACGTGCGAGTGCTACGCCGTGGTCAAGAAGGAGTACGACCGGCTGCTGCCGGTCACCATGGCCGTTTGAGCGAGCGGCACTTGTTCCAAAAAGCAAGGACGGTCACCGGGCCGACTTTTTTGTGCCGCGCGCGGGCGGGCGCGCCGCATGTTGTGTCGGGGCCGGCACCGAATGTGGACGAGTAGCCCATGTGTGTGCCAGCGCACGGACAAGCCGCAGCCGCGGGGCGAAAGTGCATGCCTGCTCCAAAGGAGCCGCCATGTACCGCACACCCGCCACCGACCACAGCCTTCTCCAGTCCGTCATCGGCGCATTTCACGCCGGGCGGCCAGCCGCTCCCGCACGCGCGACCATGTTCAGCTTCGTGGAGGGCAACCATGAGGCGCTCATCGCGCGCTGCAACGCCATGGGCGCACACAGATCCGGCCCCCCGGCCGGCGACAGGACGGCCGGGAACGGCATCCCGCAGTTCCTGGGACAACTCGCCAGGACCCTTCGCGCCGAAGCCGACCGCAACCCGGGCGAAAGCTTCCGGATCTCGGGAGCCCTGGGGGAGAAGGCCCCCGCACAGTCCGAGATCGGCCTCAGTGCCACCGCCCACGGCCGCCAGTTGCTCGAACGGGGCTGCACCGTGGACGAGGTGGTCCACGACTATGGAGACATCTGCCAGGCCATCACCGGCCTGGCCGCCGAGCGGCGCGTGCCATTCACGATCGAGGAGTTCGGGACGCTGAACCGGTGCCTCGACAACGCCATCGCGGATGCGGTGACGGAATACAGCGCCCGGCGCGACGACGGCGTTTCACGCGATCACTCCGCCGAGGTGAACGAACGCGTGGGCTTCATGGTGCACGAACTGCGCAACTCCCTCCACTCGGCGACGCTGGCAGTGCGCGCACTGGAATCGGGGAGCCTGCCGCTGCAGGGTGCGACCGGTGCCGTGCTCAAGCGCAGCCTCGCTTCGATGACCTCGCTCCTGCTGGAATCGGCAGCCACGGTGCGCGCCACCGCGGGCGCCGAGCGGCCGTCCCAGGTCTTCCTGGTGGCGTCCCTGCTGGCGGATGCCGCGGCCGCCGCATCGCTCGATGCGCTTGCGCGGGGGTGCGTGCTCACCGCGGATCCGGTGGACGACCAACTGGCGGTGCGCGGCTCCCGGGAGTTGCTGCTGGGCGCCGTGGTGAACCTGCTGCACAACGGGTTCAAGTTCACCGCGCCAGGCTCCCATGTGCGGCTGGGAGCACATGCCGCGGCGCCGGATCGCGTGCTCATCGAAGTCGCGGATCACTGCGGCGGCTTGCCCGCGGGCTGCGCGGAGAAGATGTTCACGCCTTTTGCGCAGGCGGGGACGGACAGGACCGGCCTCGGGCTCGGACTGACCATCGCACGCCGCAGCGTCGAGGCAGACGGCGGGACACTTTCCGTGCACGACCTTCCAGGCACGGGGTGCGTCTTCACCATCAGCCTGCCGGCGCATGCGCCGGAAGCGGCGAATTGACTTGTTTCATAGGGAACGCCCCGACGTTCCGACATGAAGCTTGAACGGGGGCGGGGGCGCTTGCGCCATCGCCTCGTCTCCGGCCGCCCCCTTTCAGGCGCTACCCACCCCTCACGGCTTCAGGATGATCTCGTTGCGCACGCTGCGCACGCCGCTGACGTTGCGGGCGATCGCTTCGGCGGTGCTGCGCTCCGTGCCGTTCTTGGCGAAGCCGGAGAGCATCACGGTCCCGTTGAGCGTCTCGACCTTGATGCTCGACGCGTCGACATCGCGGTTCTCGACGAACTTGGCCTTGACGCTCGTGGTGATGCCGGTGTCGTCGACATAGGCGCCGACGGTTTCCTGGCCGCGCGAGACGGCGCAGCCTGACAGGACGACGAGGGTGGCGGCGAGGGTGGAAGTGAAGGCGAGGCGGATGTTCATGGTATGTCTTTCGAAGTGGATTGAAAAGATAACGTGCCCGGCTGCGTTCGGTCTGTACGCCGCCGCACTTACGCCTGACGCGCGCCTCGGATGACGACAGTTCGCCAGCGCACGGACGATGGCGCCGCGACCCGCTAAGTTCAGGGGGCGCCGCGACTGCCTGTGATCGACACCGGAGCAAGGCGCGAGCGAAGGAGAAGATCCATGGACGTTCTATTGGCGGTCGACGGCAGCGACTACACGAAGCGCATGTTGGCGTACCTGGCGTCGCACGAGGAACTGCTGGGAGAAGGCAACCGCTTCACCGCACTGACCGTGACCGACGCCATCCCGGGACGCGTCGCCCGTTTCGTCGACAAGGCCAGCGTCGACGACTACGGCGAAGAGCAGGCCGACGGTGTGTTCAAGCCGATCCGCGCGTTCGCGCAGCAGCAGCACTGGGACTTCAGCACCGCCCATGTGCAGGGGCAGCCGTCGCAAGCGATTGCCGCCTACGCCCTGGAGACGACACCCGACCTGATCGTGATGGGCAGCCATGGGCACTCGGCGCTGGCGAACGTCGTGATGGGATCCACGACCAGCGGCGTCCTGGCGCTGTGCCGGATTCCGGTGCTGCTGGTGCGCTGAACATGGCAGCTCCGGCCGCGGGCGTGCCGCTCTTGCTGCCAGCCGGTCGACTCACGACCCCTTGGCCGCCGGCTCCAGGCCGCCCCGGCCCATCATCTCCGACACCCCCAGCGCCAGCTGCTGCACCCGCGTGATGTTCATCGGTATCGGCGGCGGCCAGCCAGCCTCGTTGCAGGTGCGCACGATCGCCTCGTTGGTCGCGAAGTAGACCTGCCAGTAGTGTTCGTTGCTGCAGTAGGGCCGCACCGCGATCACCGGGCCGAGCAGGTTCAGGTCGATCATGTTCACTTCCGGCGCGGGCGAGGCGTGCACGTTGGGGATGCGTGCCACCGCTTCGCGCAGGCGGGCGATGGCTTCGCCCGGGTCCACGGTCGCCGAAAGCTGCGCGGTGCGCTCCACGCGGCGTGCCGGCAGGGCGGAGAAGTTCTGGATCGTGTCGGCGAAGATCTTGCCGTTGCCGATCAGGGTCAGCACGTTGTCGGGCGTGACGAGCGTCGTGCCGAACAGGCCCAGCTCGTGGACCGTGCCGGTCACGCCGCCCACGCTCACGAAGTCCCCCACCTTGAACGGCCGCAGCACCAGCATGAAGGCGCCGGCGGCGAAGTTGCCCAGCATGCCGCTCCAGGCCGCGCCGATGGCCACGCCGGCGCCGGCCAGCAGGGCTGCGAACGAGGTGGTCTGCATGCCGAAGTAGCCGAGGATGCCCAGCGCCAGCGCCACGCTGAGAGCCACGTTGATCACGGAGCCCAGGTATTTGCTCAGCGTCGGGTCGAGCCGGTTGCGGGTCATCGCACCCTGCACCAGGCGGATGACGCGCCCGATCAACCAGCGGCCCGCGACCCAGAAGGCGATGGCGGCCAGGATCTTGATCCCGAGCTGCAGCGCGGTGACCCGCAGGAAGGTTTCGACGGCGGAAAGGTCCACGGCAAGTCTCCCTGGGGAGTGGCTCGGGCACCGACTCTATAGGGAACGTCCGGCCAGAAAATAGGACTTTCGTACCGGTCTCGGCTACGATGACGCCATCCTCCACGAAGCGCGGCCTCCGCGCAGGACCATGACGCGGTACCGGTTTTCGGCCTGCCAGTGCGGGCACTCGAACTATCGGCTCCTTCCCCGCCACTGGTGGATGCGGGCGCTTCCCAACCATCGCCGCTACAAGTGCAAGGTCTGCGGCGCCCGCATGCTGCTGCGCACGGACGGCTCCTTGCGCGCCAGCGTGCGCAAGGGGTCCCTCATCCTCGTGCTGGTGGCCCTGGTGGTGGTCGCCTACGTCACCATGTACGCCGTCGACTACCGCGAGGAATCGGCCTATGCCCGCTGGAAGCGCTGGGTCGAGGAGCAGTAGCTCCCGTCAGCAGGCGCCGCCCGGCGCCCGTGCATAGCTGGCGGAGGAGCCGAGCAGGCGCTCGCCGCCCGCCGTGAACCGCGTTCCGTCCAGGACGACGGTGGTCCCTTCGACGCGCCCCTGCACCTGGCGTGCCCCGATGCTGCCGGCGAGCTCCTGGTAAGCCTGCCGCAACACGAGCCGCGTCGCCCCGCTGCACCACACCCCGTCCACCCGCGCCGGCACCACCCACAGGTGCACCCGGCTGGACTTCTCCAGTCCCACCTGCTTGTCCGGCACCTCCACCGTGGACGTCGCGTCGGGCTTCCAGTCGCCCAGGTCCCAGTCGTGCGAGACGATGCGGGTGCCGGGTTTGAGCGCCAGCAGGGCCGGGCGCAGCCGCAGGTTGAACTCGGGCAGCAGGTACATGGTGACCACCGTGGCGGGCGAGAGGTCGGTGTCGAACAGGTCCTGCACGCGGAAGTCCACCTGCGGGGCCACGCCCGCGTCCTGCGCGTTGCGCAGGCTGCGCCGCACCAGCGCCGGATCGATCTCGACGCCCAGCCCGGTCGCGCCGAAACGCTTCGCCGCCAGGATCACGATGCGGCCGTCGCCCGAGCCCAGGTCGATGACGTGGTCGCCGGGGCCGACCCGCGCAATGCGCAGCATCTCCTGCGTCACGTTGTCGGGGGAGGTGATGAAAGGGACTTCCTCGCCGCCTTGTGCGAGGGCGGCGCCGCAGGCCAGGGCGCAGGCCAGGAGCAGGGGTGCGCGCGTCATGCGGCGGCGGGCGCCATCAGGGTGAAGCCCTTGCGCGGCAACTGCAAGGCCACCACCCCTGCGGCCAGCAGCAGCACGCCGGCCGCGCCGAACGCCACCCAGTGCGTGCCGAACTGCTCGTAACCCCAGCCGCCCAGCCAGGAGCTGATCATCCCGCCGATCTGGTGACCGAGGTAGGCCATGCCGTAGAGCACGCCGACCAGCCGCACGCCGTAGACGTCGGCCAGGATCGCCGAGGACAGCGCGATGCTGCCCGCCCACACCAGCCCGCCGATGGTGGAGGTGAGGTACAGCTCCCAATGCGTGCCCACCAGCACCAGCGCGAAGAAGCCCAGGCCGCGCACGAAGTAGATCGTGGCCAGGATGTGGCGCCGCGGCAGGCGGTCCGCATAGCGGCCCAGGATGAGCGTGCCGCCGATGGCCACGAAGCCGATGACGCCGATGCCCATGGAACTGGTGAAGGCGTCGAAGCCGTGGTCCATCAGCATGGGCATGCCGTGCGTGCCCAGCAGGTTCATGCTGAACCCGCAGGCGAACAGGCCGAAGAAGATCTTCCAGAACGGCACGGTGCGCATCGCGTCGCGCAGCTTCAGGCTGGCGGGCAGCGTGCCGGCGCGCGCCCGCTGCGCGGCGAAGTCCTCGGGGCTCAGGTCGGTGTGCTCCGGCGCCGTGTCGTGGATCACGAACAGGGCCGCGGGCAGGGTGACGACGGTGAAGGCGGTGGCGAATCCCAGAAGCGTCGCGCGCCAGCCAAACGACTGGATGGCGAAGCTGAGCACGGGCGTCATCACCGCCATGCCGGCCATCGAGCCGGTGGAGAGGAAGAACAGCGCCATGCCGCGCCGCTGCGTGAACCAGTGGCTGATCACGGGCGTCAGCGACACGGGGCTGACGAAGGCCAGGCCGACGGACAGCAGCAGGCCGAAAGCAAGCAGGAAGCCGGCCGTGTTCGTGGTGGTCACGGTCCACAGCACGGAGCCGGCCACCATGGCGGTGCCGGCCAGCAGCACCGGACGCGTGCCGTGGCGCGCGATCAGCGCGCCGGCCACCGGCATCGCGAGCCCATAGGTGATCATGCCGACCGCCACGATGGTCGACAGCAGGCTGCGGCTGAAGCCCAGGTCGTGTGCCATGGGCAGGAAGAACGGCCCGAAGCTCAGGCGCATGCCCGAGGACAGGAGCGTGAGGAACGCCGCCGCCGCGACGATGTTCCAGCCGAAATACCAGCGTGCCGCCATGCGGGCATCATATGCAAGACGGCGCGCGGGCTTCCCCTGGGAACCTGCGTACTACTCCCCCAGCCGCGCTGGACCCCGACGAGGCGACGCATGAAGACACAGATCCCCGCCCCCGACCAATACCAGGAGATGCGCGAGGCGCTGCGCGACCTGTGCGGCCGTTTCGACTCCGCGTACTGGCAGAAGGTGGACACCGGCCGCGGCTATCCGGAGGCCTTCGTGGACGCGCTCACCGAGGCCGGCTGGCTGGCCGCGATGATTCCCGCGGAGTACGGCGGCTCCGGGCTGGGCCTGGCCGAAGCCTCCGTGGTGATGGAGGAGATCAACCTGTCCGGCGGCAACGCCGGCGCCTGCCACGGCCAGATGTACAACATGGGCACCTTGCTGCGGCACGGCTCGCCCGCGCAGAAGCAGCAGTACCTGCCCGGCATCGCCAGCGGCAAGCTGCGCCTGCAGTCCATGGCCGTCACGGAGCCGACCACGGGCACCGACACGACGCAGCTCAAGACCACCGCCGTGAAGAAGGGCGACCGCTATGTCGTCAACGGGCAGAAGGTCTGGATCTCGCGCATCCAGCACTCGGACCTGATGATCCTGCTGGCGCGCACCACGCCGCTGGCGGAGGTCAGGAAGAAGAGCGAAGGCATGAGCATCTTCCTGGTGGACCTGCACCAGGCGATAGGCCGCGGCATGACGGTGCGGCCCATTCCCAACATGGTGAACCACGAGACCAACGAGGTGTTCTTCGACAACCTGGAGATCCCGGCGGAGAACCTGGTCGGCACGGAAGGCCTGGGCTTCCGCTACATCCTGGACGGCCTGAATGCCGAACGCACCTTGATCGCGGCGGAATGCATAGGCGACGCGTACTGGTTCGTCGACAAGGCGCGGCGCTACGCGGGCGAGCGCGTGGTGTTCAACCGCCCCATCGGCCAGAACCAGGGCGTGGCCTTTCCGATCGCCGATGCGTACATCGAGACGGAAGCGGCGAACCTCATGCGCTTCAAGGCCTGCACCCTGTTCGACGCGCACAAGCCCTGCGGCGGCGAGGCCAACATGGCCAAGTACCTCGCGGCGAAGGCGTCCTGGCAGGCCGCCGACATGTGCCTGCAGACGCACGGCGGCTTCGGCTTCGCCCACGAATACGACGTGGAGCGCAAGTTCCGCGAGACGCGCCTGTACCAGGTGGCGCCGATCTCGACCAACCTGATCTACTCGTATGTCGCCGAGCACCTGCTCGGCCTGCCGAGGTCGTTCTGATGACGCGTCCCCTCGATGGCATCACCGTCGTCTCGCTGGAGCACGCGATCGCGGCGCCTTTCTGCACCCGCCAGCTCGCCGACCTGGGCGCGCGGGTGATCAAGGTGGAGCGGCCGGGGGTCGGCGATTTCGCCCGCGCGTATGACACGCGCACGCAAGGGCTCGCGTCGCATTTCGTGTGGGTGAACCGCTCCAAGGAAAGCCTCACGCTGGACCTGAAGCAGCCGGCAGCCTTGCAGGTGCTGCAGGACCTCGTCGGCCGCGCGGACGTCCTCGTGCAGAACCTCGCGCCGGGCGCGGCCGACCGCATGGGATTCAGCTACGCCAGGCTGCGTGAACGCTGCCCGCGCCTGGTGGTGTGCGACATCTCCGGCTACGGCAACGACGGCCCTTACCGCGACAAGAAGGCCTACGACCTCCTGATCCAGAGCGAAGCAGGGTTCCTCTCGGTGACCGGCACGCCGGAGCAGCCGTCCAAGGCGGGCATCTCCATCGCCGACATCGCGGCGGGCATGTACGCGTACACCGGCGTGCTCGCCGCGCTGCTGCAGCGGCAGAAGACGGGCCAGGGTTCGCACGTGGACGTCTCCATGCTGGAGGCGCTGGGCGAGTGGATGGGATTTCCCTTGTATTACGCCTATGCGGGTGCCGAGCCGCCACCGCGCAGCGGCGCTTCGCACGCGACCATCTACCCTTACGGGCCCTTCGCCACCGGCGACGGCAAGACCGTGATGCTCGGGCTGCAGAACGAGCGCGAGTGGAAGGCCTTCTGCGACAAGGTGCTGCGCCAGCCCGCGCTGGCCGCCGACCCGCGCTTCGAGAGCAACAGCCGGCGCAACGCCAACCGCGAGGCGCTCGCGGCGCTGATCCTGGCTGCGTTCGCGGAGCTCGAGGCCGAGCAGGTGCTCGCGCGGCTGGACGAGGCGCAGATCGCCAACGCGCACGTCAATACGCTGGCCGACGTCTGGCAGCACCCGCAGCTGCAGGCCCGTGGCCGGCTGGCGTCCGTGGAATCGCCGGCCGGTGCCTTGCAGGCCTTGCTCCCGCCCGGCGTGCAGAGCGGCTTCGACTACCGCATGGATCCCATTCCCGCCATCGGCCAGCACACCGAGGCCATCCTGCGGGAGCTGGGCCGCGACGACGCGCAGATCGCGCGCCTGCGGGATTCCCAGGCGATCTGAGCCGTGCCGGAGGGGGCTTCCGGGATGCTGCTATACTCCGGGGCTTCGCGGCTGTAGCTCAGTTGGATAGAGTACTTGGCTACGAACCAAGGGGTCGTGGGTTCGAATCCTGCCAGCCGCACCAGAATTCCGGTTCTAGATCAACGGGTTAGACGTTCAGGCGTCTAGCCCGTTTTTCTTTGCGGGACCCTCTGCGTGGCTTTCCGCGTCTCGGGCATTCACCAGACGCCACGGGTCGTCCGGCCCCGCCAGTGCTCCTCGGTACGTCCATGCTGCGCTTCACGAACACGCGCGAGTGAGGACTGAACCAGCCGACGGACCCCTGGCCGGCCCTCAGCCGCCCGGAAGTTCTTCACGCTGCCACGTCACCTCGTTCCAACGGGGGGTTGCGGCGACTTTTCAGGACCCACTAGAGTGTGCTGATGAGCCTGGATCCCAGCGACTGCCGTGAGGAACCCGACGAACGCGAATTGCTTCGCCTGGAGCTGGTCGGACTCGCGGCGGAGGTGGCAACTCTCTCGGTTCGAATTGAAGAGGAACTCGCGGGCAGGCAGCCGGAGGCCGGGCAGCTGACCGCCACGCGCCGGCTCCTGTCGGAACGCGCGTTCTCCGTCCTCCGGCCTGAGACGAGCTTCGACTCGGTCAAGACAGGGGCACTGGCGGCGGCCCTGCGCATCCTCCGCGAAGATCAGCGGCGGATGCTGGAGTTGCGACGGCAAGTTGCAGCCCTCCGGGACCCGGATCAGACCGTGCCGTGCGATCTGGATCTGGCATGTGATCCGCCCCCACTCGGCAAACCTGCCGGCCCTTGATGCGCCCGCAAGTTCAACCGCGTGCGAGCGCAAGCTCCTAGGCGGTCTTGTCTTGTGCGCCTTGTTCCTGGCGCGTGCGGTCCCACAGCTCCTGGCCCAGGGCCATGCACAGGTCCGCCAGGTCGTTCACCTGCTCCCGCAGTTCGTCGACCAGCAGGGGGTCGACGTTCGCGCCCCAGGATTTCGCGAGCTCGCCCTTGCGCGCGGTCAGGCGGGCGCGCGCGTCCTGCAGGTCGGCGAGCAACTGGGCGTGAGGATGGGAAGGGTCCATGAATCGATCCGTGCGGGCGCCGCGACAGTGGGCGCAGCGTACTACAGCGAACCGATTCCCCGTCCCTGCCCGGCATTTGCCCCGCCGTGGGTCGGTAGCGCGCGGCGTCGGCATCTTCCTACATGCAGAACAGCGGATGGGGACAAGGCTGAGCCAGGGCCACGGCGACAATCGCCAAGATGCACGCAGAGCGCTTCGAATCGGGTGACGTGGTGCGGCTCAAAGCCGGTGGTCCCCCGATGGTCGTGCGTGCCGTGAGCGGCGACACCGCCTACTGCCAATGGTACGCGGGCGTCGACCTGCACCAGGGCACCTTCCTGTTCACTTCGCTGAGCGACATCGGCCGTGAGCGCCGCGCCGTCCAGGCGGCGGCGCAGCGCGCGGCCCTCCCGCCGTCCTGATCCCTTCTTCCTTCCGCAGCCTCCCCGGGCCCGCGCCCGCGCACGGTGCTGCCCGACACGTCCTGCAAGCACCGCCGTTCCGCGCGCACAGTGCGGCCGGCCCACGGCCGCGGTGTTGCATTGCAGAATGAAGCGGACCTCCATCCGCAGACGCAATGACGACGCACAACAGAAGGCGCCTTCCGATCGGAGCCGAGTACCGCCCGCGCGAAGGCACGCACTTCCGCGTCTGGGCGCCTGCGGCCGGCCGCGTCGACGTGGTCTTCGACGGCGACCTCGCCGCGGTGCCATTGCGGCCGGAGGGGCAGGGCTACTTCAGCGGCTTTTCCGACCGGGCCGTGCCGGGCACGCGCTACCGTTTCCGCCTCGACGGCGGCGATGCCTTTCCCGACCCGGCGTCCCGCTGGCAGCCCGAGGGACCGCATGGACCCTCGGAAGTGGTGGACGCCCAGGCCTTCCGCTGGACCGACCAGGCGTGGCCCGGTGTCACGGCGCGCGGGCAGGTCCTGTACGAGCTGCACATCGGCACCTTCACGGCGGAAGGCACCTACCGCGCGGCCGAGGAACACCTGCCTTTCCTCAAGGACGTCGGCATCACGGTCATCGAGCTGATGCCGGTCAACGAATTCAACGGTCCTTTCGGCTGGGGCTATGACGGGGTGAACCTGTTCGCGCCCACGCGCCTGTACGGGCACCCGGACGACCTGCGCCACTTCATCGACCGCGCGCATGCGCTGGGCCTGGGCGTCATCCTGGACGTGGTCTACAACCACTTCGGGCCGAGCGGCAACTACCTCAGCCGCTTCTCGCCGGACTATGTCAGCACGAAGTACGAGAACGAATGGGGCGAGCCCATCAACTTCGACGGCGAGAACAGCGCGCCCGTGCGCGAGTTCTTCGCCTGCAACGGCGCGTACTGGGTCGCCGAATTCCACTTCGACGGCTTGCGCCTCGATGCCACGCAGTGCGTGTTCGACGCCGGCGACAAGCACATCGTCACCGAGATCGTCGAGCGCGCCCGCGCCGCCGCGGCGCCGCGCTCCATCTACGTCACGGCGGAGAACGAACCGCAGCATGCGGAGCTCGCCCGTGCGCCCGCGCGCGGCGGCATGGGCATCGATGCGCTGTGGAACGACGACTACCACCACAGCGCCACCGTGGCGGCGACGGGTGCCTGCGAGGCCTACTACAGCGAGACGCGGGGCACGCCGCAGGAGCTCATCTCTTCGCTGAAGTGGGGCTTCCTGTACCAGGGCCAGTTCTACGCCTGGCAGAAGAAGCGCCGTGGCCATGCGGCGCTGGACCTGCCGGCGAGCGCATTCGTGCAGTTCCTGCAGAACCACGACCAGGTGGCGAACAGCGCGCGCGGCCAGCGCCTGCACCAGCTCACCACACCGGGGCGCTACCGCGCCCTCACGGCGCTGACGCTGCTCACGCCCTGCACGCCGCTGCTGTTCATGGGGCAGGAGTTCGCGGCGAGTGCGCCCTTCCTGTATTTCGCGCGGCACGAGGAGGAGCTCGACGGCCTCATCCGCAAGGGGCGCCACGAGTTCCTGACGCAATTCCCCAACATCGCGAGCCCCGATGGTGGCAAGCTGCTGGCCGTTCCCGCCGATGAAGACACGTTCCTGAGATGCAAGCTGGACCACGCGGAACGCGAGCGCCATGCGCATGTGGTCGCGCTGCACCGCGACCTGCTGCGCTTGCGCCGCGAGGACCCGGTGTTCTCGCGCTGCGACGCGCAGCGCATGCACGGCGCCGTCCTGGGGCCCGAGGCTTTCCTGCTGCGCTTCCTGGACGACGCCGGGGACGACCGCCTCTTGCTGGTGAACCTTGGACCCACCTTGCCACTCCATCCCATGCCGGAGCCGCTGCTCGCCCCACCCGATGGATGCCGCTGGCGCCTCCTGTGGAACAGCGAGGACGCGCGTTACGGCGGCAACGGCATGCAGGAACTGGATGGCGAACACAGCTGGCGCCTGCCCGCGCATGCGCTGGCGGTGCTCGCCCCGCAAACCATGAAGGAGGAAGATGGCTGAAGCCATCCTGAACACCGTCCCCTGGCAGGGGGCGCCGCACGACCCGGAGCACCTGCTCACGCGTGAATGGCTGGTCACCAACGGCCTCGGCGGCTACGCCTCGGGCTCCGTCGCGGGCATGGCCACCCGGCGCTACCACGGCTTGTTGATCGCCGCGTTGCCAACGCCGATCGGCCGCACCGTGATGCTCAGCCACCTCGGCGAGTGGCTGCGCCTGCCGGACCGCAAGCTGGTGCGGCTCGCCGGCGAGGAGCGGCCGGGCAAGCCGCTGGAAATGCCCGAGTTCCTGACCGAGTTCCGGCTCGAGATGGGCCTGCCGGTGTGGACCTTCCACGTCGGCGACACGCGGATCGAGAAGCGCATCCTGCTGCCCTACGGCCAGAACACGGTGCACGTGAACTACCGCATGACCGGGGGCAACGATCGCGTGCGCCTCATCCTGCGGCCGCGCCTGCATTTCCGCGGCCACGAGATGCCGGTGGAGGAGGGCTTCAACGAGCAATGCAGCATGCAGGTGCTGGAGCGCCGCCTCGAGGTGCAGTCGCTGTCCAACCGCGCGCTGCCGCCGCTGCGCATGACGCTGCAGGGACGGGAGGCGGACCTGGTGCTCGAAGGCGGCAGCTTCGAGGAGTTCTTCTACCGCATCGAAGCAGCGCGGGGCTATCCGTCGCGGGGCCGCACGTGGACGCCGGGGCGCTTCCGCGCGGTGCTGGACCCGGGCGAGGAATGCACGCTCGTCGCCTCGACCGAAAGCTGGGACACCCTGCACGCGATGACGCCGCAGCAGGCACTGCAGTCGGAGTTCACCCGGCGCGAGAAGCTGCTGGAGCAGGCCGACCCGGCGGCGCGCAGCGGCCGTGCCGGCGAACTGGTGCTCGCCGCGGACCAGTTCATCATCGCGCCGTTCAGCCGGCGGGCGGACGCAGCGCGGGCCCTGGCCGAAGGCGACCAGGCACGCACGGTGATCGCGGGCTACCACTGGTTCACGGACTGGGGCCGCGACACGATGATCAGCCTCGAGGGCCTGACGCTGTGCACCGGCCGGCACTCGGAGGCGGGCTACATCCTGCGCACCTTCCTGCACTACGTGAAGGACGGGCTCATCCCCAACATGTTCCCGGAAGGGCAGAACGAAGGCCTGTACCACACCGCCGACGCGACGCTGTGGTTCTTCCATGCGATGGACCGCTACGTGCAGGTCACGGGCGACCGCCTGACGCTGCGGCACGCGATCCCCAAGTTCATCTCCATCATCGAGCACCACCTGCGCGGCACGCGCTTCAACATCGGCGTCGACCCGCGGGATGGCCTGCTCAAGCAGGGTGCCGAGGGCTACCAGCTCACCTGGATGGACGCCAAGGTGGAAGGCTGGGTGGTGACGCCCCGGCGCGGCAAGGCGGTGGAGCTCAACGCCCTGTTCTACAACGCGCTGCGCCTCATGGAACGCTGGCTGCGGGAGGAGGGCGACGAGCAGCGTGCGCACGAGATGGCCCACCATGCGCAACGCGTGTACGAGAGCTTCAACCGGCGCTTCTGGAACGCGCAGGCCAACTGCCTGTTCGACGTGGTGGATGCGGAGAGCGGCGGCGACGACCCTGCGATCCGGCCCAACCAGGTCCTGGCGATCTCGCTGCCGCATCCGGTACTGGACCCGCAGAAGTGGCGCACGGTGCTCGACGTCGTGCAGCGCCTGCTGGTCACCCCCGTGGGCCTGCGTTCGCTGGCGCCCGGCCACCCTGACTACAAGCCGAACTACGAGGGCGATCTGCGCGCGCGCGACGCGGCGTACCACCAGGGCACCGTGTGGGGCTGGCTGGCCGGCCCCTTCGCCGACGCCTGGCTCAAGGTGCACCCGGACGACGGCCATGGCATCGAGCAGCTGATCGAGGGCTTCGCGGCCCACCTGGGCGAAGCAGGCATCGGGCAGATCAGCGAGATCTTCGATGCCGAGCCGCCGTTCACGCCGCGCGGCTGCATCGCGCAGGCGTGGAGCGTCGCCGAGGTGCTGCGGATCCTGGTGAAGTGCCGCCACCTCCTTCGGCAGCAGCCTGGCGCAGGCACTGCATCGGCTGCGCCGTCGTGGTCCTCACAGGCCGCCCACGCGGAGTGATTCCTTTCTCCCTCCCACTGCGGGGGAGAGGGAATCAACCCCGGCGCCGGGTCCGCTTCTTGCGCACCACCGCCAGGCTCTCCTTCAGCGAATCCTCCAGCGTGCGCTTGAGCCGCGTCTCCAGCATCGCCAGCACCGCGGCTTCCTCGGGCTTGAGCAGGCCTTCGGCGACCTCCTCCTTCACGTCCAGCGACAACTCGCCCTCGACGTAGGCGTTGAGCACCTCGGGGTGGACGTAGCACTTGCGGCAGATGGTGGGCGTGTTGCCCAGGCGCGAGGCCACGCGTTCGATGGCGGCCTTGAGGTTCTTCTTCTGGGTCGCCTTGGTGTCCGCCGTCTCGAACTCGCGCAGCGCGAGCGCCGCCATCACGGTGCCCGCCCAGGTGCGGAAGTCCTTGGCCGTGACGTCGCGGCCGGTGATCTCGCGCAGGTAGGCGTTGACGTCCGCCGAGGTCACCTCGCGCAGTTCCTCGCCATCGAGGTACTGGAACAGTCGCTGGCCCGGCAGCTCCTGGCAGGCCCGGATGATCCTGGCAATGCGCCTGTCCCTGACCTGCAGCCGCCACTGCTTGCCGCTCTTGCCCTTGAACTGGAAGCGCAGCTCCGAGCCCTCCACCTTCACGTGCGGGTTGCGCAAGGTGGTCAGGCCGTAGCTCTTGTTCTCCCGGGCGTAGTCGTCGTTGCCCACGCGGATCAGGGTGGTCTCCAGCAGGTGCACCACGGTCGCCAGCACCTTCTCCCGCGGCAGGCCGCGCAGCGCCATGTGTTCGCCCAGTTTCTGGCGGATGGCCGGCAGCGCCCTGGCGAACTCCAGCATGTGCTCGTACTTCGTGCTCTCGCGCACCGCGCGGAATTCCGGGTGGTAGCGGTACTGCTTGCGGCCGCGCGCATCGCGGCCCGTTGCCTGCAGGTGCCCGTTCGCCCTGGTGCAGATCCACACGTCGGTGTACGCGGGCGGGATCGCCAGCTTGCGCACGCGCTCCAGCGTGGCCTCGTCGGTGAGCTTCTCGCCGTCGGGCCGGTAGTACTCGAAGGCTTCGCCCTTGCGCTCGCGCCGGATGCCGCGGTCCTCGTCGTTCACGTAGACGAGTCCCGCCGCTTCCGCGGCTTCGCGCGGGTCCGCCGTGCTGGGGGTGAGCGCTTCGGCGGCCTTCATGTCAGTTGCGGTAGGCCTGGGTCACCATCAGGCCGTGGACGCCCCCGTCGAGGATGCCTATGCCCAGCCGGCCGAATTGCGGCCGCAGGATGTTGGCGCGGTGCCCCGGGGAGTGCATCAACCCCGAGTGCGCGGTGGACAGCGTGGGCGCGAGCGCGAGGTTCTCGCCGGCCGTGAGGTAGCCGATGCGCGCCGTGCGCAGGCGGTCTTCCAGGTCGCGGCCCTCCGGCGTGTAGTGCGAGAAGTAGCCGCGGGCGAACATGTCGCGGCTGTGGGCGCGCGCCACCTGCGTCAGCACGGCATCGGGCTTGATGGCCTGCAGCCCCGCGGCGCGCCGCTCGGAGTTCACGAGGTCCAGCATCTGCGCTTCGAGGTCGGGTCGCGGTGGCGCCTCGGCGATCCGGAAATCCAGGGGCACGCCTTCGCGCGACTCGGGCTTCACCGTCACGACCCGCAAGCTGCGCTCCACCGCGGGGTCGAAGACGGCGGCGAGCTGGCCCTCGATCCATTCCGCCGGGGCGGAAAAGCGCGAGGCCAGCGGGCTCTCGCGCGCCCAGCTGCCCACGCGTGCGCCCACGGGCAGCGTGAGCAGCAGCACGGCCACCACCACCGCATGGATCGCGCCGTTGGCGGCGCCGGGGACGGTGCCCAGCGCCTTGTTCAGGCCGTTGCCGTGCAGCAGCCGCGGCCTGCGCAGCATCAGCAGGCGCAGCACCAGCGTGCCGAGCACGAAGTGCACCAGGAGGAAGATCGCGACGAAGCAGACCGGCGCGGTCCACACGCCCAGCGCCGGCACTGCGCGGCCTGCCCACCCGGCGACTCCGCGCCAGCCGAGGAAGGCCGCCGACAGGCTGGCGGCCAGCGCCAGCAAGTCCAGCGCCGCGAACATGAAGCCGCGTGCCCAGCCGGCCCAGGCGCCGACCAGCACGATCGCGACCAGCACGAGATCGACCGGGTTGAACTCCATTGCGGCCCAGTATGGGGGCGGCTGCCGTATTGCTGACGTAGGACGGTTTCGGCGCGCGCGGGCGGGCGCTGTCCGCGGGCGCAGCGCGCACCGGCGCACGGCGCCCACCGGCGCAGCGGCTCAGGTGCGCAGGGTGCTCAGGTCGCGCTGTCCGTGCGCTGCCGCCACGCGCGGGCGCACGCAACAGGCGCAGGCGCCGACGCGCGCGTAGCGCAGGCGGGCCACGGCGATGGCCTGGCCGACGTCGAGATACTCGCCGAGGTACTCGGCGGCATGGCGGGGAAAGGCGCCGGGCGGACAGCGGCTGCGGTCGTGCACCGCGTGGGCGCCGTCGCCCTGGGCATGCGTCGCGATGAAGTAGCTGGCCATGCTGTCGTTTCCCCCTGCAGGGCCGATGCTAGGGAGCACGCATCCGGGGCAAATCCCCCAAAAGGCTTAACGGATGCAGGGGACGCTAGCGGCGCGCGTGCAGCAGCAGCTCGCTGCCAAGCTCCTGCACGAGGCGGTCCATCAGCGTGCTGCCTTCGGCCAGCAGGGCGCGGGCGCCGCCGCCGTAGAAGTCGGCCCAGCGGATGCACCAGTCGCGCGTTTCCGTGAGCTCCACGTACGCCGACGGCTCCGGCCCGGTGCCGTGGCACTTGCCCGAGACGAGGTGGCCCACGCCCAGCTCGCGGCAGATCAGCTCCAGCGCATGCGGTGGCGCCTTGGCCAGGAAGTCGGAGCTGATGAGGATGGCCTGGATGGCGGGATCCTGCGCGAGGCGCTCGCGCACGCGGTCGGCCAGCTCGGCGCACAGCAGGTGCAGCTCGGGCGCATCGCCGTTGGGCGTGAAGGGCAGCACGGCGACGAGCGGGCGTGCCGGCGAGGGCAGGTCGGGCAGCGGCTGCAGGGCGGAAGAGACGGTGTCCAAGACGACGGGCCGCGGGCGAACGCGGCGAGAGCCGGATGCGGCCATTCTAGGCAGGCCGCGCCGGGCGCAAGCCCCGTGTTCGGAGGAGAACCACCGCGAAAGCTGTGATCCACTTCGCATGTTCCGCCCGGGGCCCTGCTGCACGGTGCGCGCGCCGGCCAGGCTCAGCCATACGAAGGTGCCACGTCGCGCCGGGCACGCCTGCAAGGCCACGGCCGGGGCGCCACTCGCTATGCTTGGCTGCATGAGCAAGGCGTTCACGCGCGAGACCGACAGCGACGACGATGACGAGGAAGGCAGCGCGCTGCCGTCCTTGCCCGCGGGCGGCAAGAACTACATCACCCCCCAGGGCTACGCGCGCCTGCGCGGCGAACTGCTGCAGCTGATCGACGAGGAGCGGCCCAAGGTGGTCGAGGTGGTGCACTGGGCCGCCAGCAACGGCGACCGCTCCGAGAACGGGGACTACATCTACGGCAAGAAGCGCCTGCGCGAGATCGACCGGCGCATCCGTTTCCTGACCAAGCGGCTGGAGATCGCGGAGGTGACCGATCCTTCGCTGCACCACGGCCACGACCAGGTGTTCTTCGGCGCCACCGTGACGTACGCCGAGGAGGACACCGGGGTGGAACGCACCATCACCATCCTCGGCATCGACGAGGCCGACAGCGCCCACGGCCAGGTGAGCTGGATCGCCCCGATCGCCCGCGCGCTGCTGAAGGCGCGCGAAGGAGAGGTGGTCAAATTGGTGACGCCGGCGGGGGCGAAGGAAGTGGAGATCCTGAAGGTGGAGTATCCGGCGCCGGAGGAGGCGCACTAGCGTGCGCGGTGGGGTTGGGCGCTTCGCGGCCTCACCGCCACCGTGCATTCACCGGCGAACCCCACCGAGGGACCCCGATCACGACCCCGGCCGGATCCGCACCGCATTCATCACGCTGGGCGTGCGGCGCAAATTGCGCAGCACCGACTCCAGGTGCGTCCGGTCCCGCACCGACACCACGAAACGCAGGTCGGTCGCATCCTGGGCACGCTCGTCGTCCATGTCCACGTGCGTGATGTCGGCCTCGGCATTGGCCAGCGCCGCGGCGACGCGGGCGAGCGCGCCCTTGCCGTTGGCCACCGTGACCAGCACGCCCGTCTCGAAGGAGCGCACGGGCTCGTCGGCCCACTCCACGCCGATGAAGCGCTCGGTGTCCTTGTGCTGCAGCCGCTTGGCGACCGTGCAGTCGGTGGTGTGCACGACCAGGCCTTCGCCGCGCCCCAGGTAACCGAGGATGGTGTCGCCGGGCACCGGGCGGCAACAGCTGGCGAACTGCACCGACGCGTTCTCGCTGCCGTCCAGCGTCAGGCCGCCTTGCGACACCGTCTCGTGCGCGGTGAAGCGCTCGCGGCTGATCAGGAGGGCGTCCGGCTTTTCGCCCAGCTCCGACAGCAAGGTCATGAGGCGCTTGGCCACGATGCCGGCGATGCGCTTGCCCAGCCCCAGGTCGGTGAGCAGCTCGGCGCGGCTGCGGTTGCCGGTGAAGCGCAGCAGCTTTTCCCACAGGGCGTGGTAGGTCTCGTCGTCGGGCGGCAGCTTTTCCATGCCCTCGGCCCGCAGCGCCTGGGTGAGCAGCTTTTCGCCCAGCTGCTGCGACTCGGTCTGCGCCAGGGTCTTGAGGTGGTGTCGGATCTTGGAGCGCGCGCGCCCGGTGCGCACGAACCCCAGCCAGGCCGGGTTCGGCGTCGACACCGGCGCCGTCACCACCTCCACCACGTCGCCGTTCTTCAGCTCCGTGCGCAGCGGCACCTGGGCGCCGTTGATACGTGCGGCCACAGTGTGGTCACCGACGTCCGAGTGGATGGCGTAGGCGAAGTCGACGACCGTCGCGCCGCGCGGCAGGGCCAGGATCTGGCTCTTGGGCGTGAACACGTAGACGGCGTCGGGGAAGAGGTCGATCTTGACGTGGTCCCAGAACTCCGCCGCGTCCCGCGTCTCGTTCTGGATGTCCAGCAGCGACTGCAGCCACTTGGTGCCCAGGCGCTCCGTGCCTTCGTCCTGCGGCACGCTGGCCTTGTAGAGCCAGTGCGCGGCCACGCCCGACTCGGCCACCAGGTGCATGGCCTCGGTGCGCAGCTGGAACTCCACGTTCACGCCCGACGGGCCCACCAGCGTCGTGTGCAGCGACTGGTAGCCGTTGATCTTGGGGATCGCGATGTGGTCCTTGAACTTGCCCGGCACCGGCTTGTACAGCTGGTGCAGCAGGCCCATTGCCGTATAGCAGTCGGTCACCGTGGGCACGATGATGCGAAAGCCATAGATGTCCGTGACCTGGGCGAAGGACAGGTGCTTCTCGTCCATCTTCTTGTAGATGGAGAACAGCGTCTTTTCACGGCCCGCGATGCGCACCTTCAGGGTCGCGGCATCGAACGCGTTCTCGACGTCGCGGTGCACCTTCTGGATCAGGTCGCGGCGCCGGCTGCGCGCGCGCAAGACGGCCTTGGCCAGCACGGCGTAGCGCCAGGGGCGCAGGTACTTGAACGACAGCTCCTGCAGCTCGCGGTAGGTGGTGTTCAGGCCCAGCCGATGCGCGATGGGCGCGTAGATGTCCAGGGTCTCGCTGGCGATGCGGTGCCACTTCTCGCGCGGCACGTCTTCCAGCGTGCGCATGTTGTGGGTGCGGTCGGCAAGCTTCACGAGGATGACGCGCACGTCGCGCGCCATGGCCAGCAGCATCTTGCGGAAGCTCTCGGCCTGGTTCTCCTCGCGGGTGTTGAACTGCAGCTTGTCCAGCTTGGTGAGGCCGTCCACCAGGTCGGCCACGGCCGCGCCGAAACGCTCGATCAGCTGGTGCTTCGTGACGCCGCAGTCCTCGATCGCATCGTGCAGCAGCGCCGCCATCAGCGCCTGCGCATCGAGCTTCCACTCGGCGCACTGGGCCGCCACGGCGATCGGGTGGGTGATGTACGGCTCGCCGCTCGCGCGCATCTGGCCCAGGTGCGACTCGTCGGCGAAGCGGTAGGCCTTGCGCACCAGGTCGACTTCGGCCGGGTCCAGGTAGTCCAGGCGCGCGGTGAGAGCGGCAAAGCTGGCCGCTGCGGCATTCGCCGCGGCCGGGGAGGGCAGGATGGGGCTGCTGGGCCGCTTACCGCCCGAGGTGGTGGGAAGCACCGCGCTCATGACCCCATGATAGGGGCTATGGCGGGATCCTGAAGGCGGCAGGGACTAGGGAATTCGGGAGAACCCGGGCGCGCACCCGGGACGCGGACATCCGGGGGCGGACCTGCGAACACAAAGGGCGCAGGGTTTGGCAAAAGGCGCCAGGCGACAGCCACCCAAAGGTGTTCCTTTTGCGTCCGCAGTCGGTGTCGCCATGAAAAAAGCACCCCGCGGGGTGCTTTTCTTTCGGGTGCCGCGAGCCTCAGCCCGGGACCTTCTTGAGCATCTCCAGGCCGATCTTGCCTTCGGCGATCTCGCGCAGCGCGGTCACGCCCGGCTTGTTCTTGCTCTCGATCTTGGGCGCATGGCCCTGGCTCAGCATGCGGGCGCGGTAGGTCGCGGCGAGCACCAGCTGGAAGCGATTCGGGATCTTTTCGAGGCAGTCTTCGACGGTGATACGGGCCATGAATTCTCTCCGGGGGGTGGTTCAGAGCCCGAGGGCCTGGAAGCAGTCGGCGCGGGCGCGTCGCTGGGACACGTACTTCAGGCGCTGGGCATGCACGATCGCTTTCAGGTCGAAAAGCGCGCGCTCGAATAACTCGTTGATTATAACGAAATCGAATTCCCTGCACTGCGCCATTTCGGCCGCCGCATTTTTCAGGCGGGTTTCGATGACTTCGGGGGCGTCCTCGCCGCGGCGCTCCAGGCGCGAGCGCAATTCGTCCCAGCTGGGCGGCAGGATGAAGATCAGGATCGCGTTGGTGAAGATGCGCTTGATCTGCAGCGCCCCCTGCCAGTCGATCTCCAGGATCACGTCGTGCCCGTGCGCGATGCGGTCCTCGATGGCCTTCTTGGACGTTCCGTAGCGCCGGCCGTGCACGTGCGCCCATTCCACGAAGGCGTCGGCCAGCACCATCTGGTCGAACTCCGCCTCGGACACGAAGAAGTACTCGCGCCCGTGCTTTTCCTGGCCGCGGGGCGCACGGGTGGTGTGGGAGACGGAGGGCTGGACGTGCGAGTCGAGCTCCAGCAAGGCTTTCACGAGGCTGGACTTGCCGGCGCCGGAAGGGGCGGCGACGACGAAGAGGTTGCCGGGGTAGTCCATGGGCGATTATCTGTGGATTGTGGCCTGCCGCCGGGCCGCCCCGGGAAGGCCAGCCCGCACGGGGGGGCAGCGCCGAAGGCCAAGCCGTGGGGGCCCGGATGCCTATTCGATGTTCTGGACTTGTTCCCGCATCTGCTCGATGAGCACCTTCATGTCCACCGAGATCTTGGTCAGCTCCAGCGTGGCCGACTTGGACCCCAGGGTGTTGGCCTCGCGGTGCAGCTCCTGGATCATGAAGTCCAGGCGCTTGCCGATCTCGCCGCCCTTCTTGACCATGCGCTCGATCTCGTCCAGGTGGGCGGCCAGCCGGGTCAGTTCCTCCGCGACGTCGATGCGGATCGCGAAGGCCGTGGCTTCCGTCAAGGCGCGGTCCTCGGCTGCTTCGCGCGTGGCCCCGCCCTCGCCCAGGGCCATGGCCTCCTTCCAGCGCTCCAGGAATTTCTGGCGCTGCTGCTCCACCAGCTGGGGGACCAGCGGCTTGGCCTGGGCGGCGAGCGTGCGCAATTGCGCCAGGTGGCCGAGCAGCATCGTGGCCAGCCGGGCGCCTTCGCGTTCGCGGGCGGCGACCAGGTCCTCCAGGGCCTTGGCGGCGATCTGTTGCAGGCCTTCCCCCCAGTCCTGGCTGGTGTCCCCTTCGGCGGCGGCCAGGCGCAGGACTTCGGCCACGGACAGGGCCGCGGCCGTGGGCAGCCAGGTCTTGACGGTGTCCTGCAAGGCCGCCAGGCGCTGCAAGGAGGCCATCGAAGGCTCGCGGGCCAGCTCGGCCCCCCCGCCTTCGACGCCGGCGCGGACTTCGACCTTGCCCCGCTTGACGCGGGACGCGATCAGCTCGCGCAGGGCCGGTTCATGGGCGCGCAACTCCTCGCCGAGGCGGAAGGACAGGTCCAGGAAGCGGCTGTTGACCGAGCGGATTTCCAGCCCGAGGCGCGCACCTGTTGCAGTCTTGCCTCCTTCCTGGCCGGCCTGGGCCGTCCCCGCGCTGAGTTGCGCCGAGGCGTAGCCGGTCATGCTGTAAACTGACATGCAGAGGAGTCTTTGAAGTCGTTGCGGGGATTTCGGGGATCAGAGGAGCGCTTCAGCGCCCCGCCAACACCAAATTATGTCAAAGCTGAAACCGGCGCCTCTGCCGCCGGATACCGTCATCGGTGGCTACCGTGTGGTCCGCAAGCTGTCGGCGGGAGGCTTTGGCGTCGTCTATCTCGCCGTCGACAGCGAGGGGCAGCAGATCGCCATCAAGGAATACCTGCCTTCCTCGCTGGCCACCCGCCCGCCGGGTGAGCTCCTGCCGCAGGTCGCCCCGGAAAAGCTCTCCCTCTATCGCCTGGGCCTGAAAAGCTTCTTCGAAGAAGGCCGTTCGCTCGCGCAGATCTCCCACTCCTCGGTGGTGAGCGTGCTGAATTTCTTCCGCGAGAACGAGACGGTCTACATGGTGATGAACTACCTGGAGGGCGCCACCCTGCAGGACTTCATCATCACCGCGCGGGAGCTGAAGAAGCAGAAAGTCTTCCGCGAATCAACGATCCGCTCCCTGTTCGACGAGATCCTGCGCGGCCTGCGCATCGTCCACCAGCACAAGATGTTGCACCTGGACATCAAGCCCGCCAACATCTTCATCACGGACGACAACCGTGCCGTGATGATCGATTTCGGCGCCGCGCGTGAAGTGCTGTCCAAGGAAGGCAACTTCATCCGTCCGATGTACACGCCGGGTTTCGCGGCCCCCGAGATGTACCGCCGGGACTCCTCCATGGGCCCCTGGACGGACATCTACGCGATCGGCGCCTGCATCTATGCGTGCATGCAGGGCTATCCCCCCAACGATGCGCCGCAGCGACTGGAAAAGGACCGCCTGTCGCTCGCGCTGTCCCGCCTGCGCGGCGTCTACTCCGACAACCTCATCGAGGTGGTCGAATGGTGCATGTCGCTCGACCCGCTGTCCCGGCCGCAGTCCGTGTTCGCGCTCCAGAAGGAGCTGAGCCGGGAAGGCGAGCGCCGCTACACCAAGCTGTCGGTCGGCGAGAAGATGCGGCTGCAGTTCGACAACATGGTGAGCGACACCAAGAAGAGCATGCGCCGCAGCGGCATCGGGGCGAAAATCAAATGAAGTTCTCGGTCTTCCAGATCAGCCGCAAGGGCGGCCGCGAGAAGAACGAAGACCGCATGGGCTACTGCTACACGCGCGAGTCGGGCCTGTTCCTGCTCGCCGACGGCATGGGCGGCCATCCGGAAGGCGAAGTCGCCGCGCAGCTGGCGCTGCAGACCATCTCCGCGCTGTACCAGAAGGAAGCGCGGCCGGTCGTCAAGGACGTGACCGAGTTCCTGTCGATCGCGCTGATGGCGGCCCACCACCAGATCATCCGCTACGCCAGCGAGAAGGGCATGCTCGACACGCCCCGCACCACGCTGGTGGCGGCGATCGTGCAAGGGCAGCACGCCACCTGGGTGCACTGCGGCGACTCGCGCCTGTACGTCGTGCGCGGCGGCGAGATGCTCACGCGCACCCGCGACCACTCCTACCTGGAGCAGCAGAACGCCGGGGTGATCCGCATGGACCGGATCAACCGCAACATCCTGTTCACCTGCCTGGGCTCGCCGACCAAGCCCGTCTTCGACGTGACCGGCCCGGTGCAGCTGCAGCAGGGCGACAAGATCCTGCTGTGTTCCGACGGCCTGTGGGGCAGCCTGGAGGACGACGTCATCGTCCGCGACCTGGCGACCAAGCCGGTGTCGGAGGCCGTGCCCGACCTGGTCGAAACGGCGCTGCGCAACGGCGGCGACACCTCGGACAACGTGACCGTCATCGCGATGGAGTGGGAAACGCCGGACACCTTCGAGTCCACCCGCGGCATCTCCACCGACAGCATCAACGACGGCGTCTTCGCCTCGACCATCCAGGCCGGCGTGCTCGACACGCTGGTGGACGACCTCGACGACGCGGCCATCGAACGCTCGATTGCCGAGATCAACGAGGCGATCCGTCGCTCGGCGGCGAAAAAGGCCTGAGGCCCTGCCACCCCGGCCTGGCGCCGGGATCCCGAGGGCTGCGGATCAGGCGCCGCATGGATTGGCGGCGCAAGCCCGCCGTGGCATCCGTTTATTCGTCTTTCCCTATCATTGGCGGATGACGACTTTTCTCCGCAGCGGTGGCCGTGCCGCCGACCAGTTGCGTCCCGTGCGGATCACCCGCGGCTTCACCATCCACGCCGAGGGTTCGGTGCTCATCGAGTTCGGCAACACGCGCGTGCTGTGCACCGCCTCCGTCGAGGAGAAGGTGCCGCCGCACAAGCGCGGCAGCGGGGAAGGCTGGGTGACGGCGGAATACGGCATGTTGCCGCGCGCGACGCACACGCGCGGCGACCGCGAAGCGGCCCGGGGCAAGCAAAGCGGTCGCACGCAGGAGATCCAGCGCCTGATCGGGCGCAGCCTGCGCGCGGTGTTCGACCTGAAGAAGCTCGGCGAGCGCACCATCACGCTGGATTGCGACGTGCTGCAGGCCGACGGCGGCACGCGCACCGCGGCCATCACCGGCGCCTTCGTTGCCGCGCAGGATGCCGTGCACCGGCTGGTCGCCGCCGGCAAGCTGTCCGCGTCGCCCATCCTCGGTCCGGTCGCCGCGATCTCCGTCGGCATCGTGGAGGGCACGCCGCTGCTGGACCTGGAGTACGTCGAGGACGTGGCCTGCGACACCGACATGAACGTCGTGATGACGGGCGCCGGCCACTACGTGGAAGTGCAGGGCACGGCCGAAGGCGCCGCCTTCACGCGCGCGGAGATGGACGAGCTGCTGCGCCTGGCGGAAAAGGGCATCGGCGAACTCGTCGCGCTGCAGAACAAGGCGCTCGCCTCGTGATCCAGCGCATCGTCCTCGCCTCCAACAACCAGGGCAAGCTCGCGGAGCTGCAGGCCATGTTCGCGCCGCTGGGCATCGAACTGGTCCGCCAGGGCGAGCTGGGCGTGCCGGAAGCCGAGGAGCCGCACCGCACCTTCGTCGAGAACGCGCTGGCCAAGGCGCGCAACGCGGCGCGGCACGCGGGCCTGCCGGCGATCGCCGACGATGCGGGCCTGTGCGTCGATGCCTTCGGCGGGCTGCCCGGCGTCGACACGGCGTACTACGCGACGCAGTTCGGCTACCCCAAGGGCGACGACCACAACGTGACGGCCTTGCTGGAGCAGATGCGCGACGTGCAGGACCGGCGTGCCGCGCTGGTGAGCACGCTCGTCGCGGTGCGCACGCCGCAGGATCCCGAGCCGCTGATCGCGGTGGGCCGCGCGGTCGGCGAGATCACGCGCGAGCGGCGCGGCCAGCACGGCTTCGGCTTCGACCCGGTGATGTTCATCGCCGCCTTCGGCCGGACCTTCGCCGAGCTGCCGCCCGAAGTGAAGAACGCCAACAGCCACCGGGGCCAGGCGGCGCGCCAGATGGTGCAGTTGATTCGCGAACGCTGGCTGTAGCCATGGCCACCGACATCACGAACTACATGCGGCCGGGCACGCTGCAGCTCGCGGCGCTGCCGCCGCTGTCGCTGTACGTGCACCTGCCCTGGTGCCTGCGCAAGTGCCCCTACTGCGACTTCAACTCGCACGAGATGAAGGCTGGCGAACTGCCGGAACAGCGCTACCTCGATGCCGTGCGCGCCGATCTCGAATCCGCGCTGCCCCTGGTGTGGGGCCGCGAGGTGCACAGCATCTTCATCGGCGGCGGCACGCCCAGCCTGTTCTCGCCGCAAGGCATCGACCGCATGCTGTCGGACATCCGCGCCCGCGTGAAGCTGGCCGCCGACGCCGAGATCACGCTGGAGGCCAATCCGGGCACCTTCGAGAAGGACCGCTTCCGGGCCTTCCGTTCCGCCGGCGTCACGCGCCTGTCGGTCGGCGTGCAGAGCTTCAACGACGCGCATCTGAAGGCACTGGGACGGGTCCATGACAGCCGCCAGGCGATCGCCGCGGTGGAGGAAGCCGCGGCCACCTTCGAAACCTTCAACCTCGACCTGATGTACGCGCTGCCCGGCCAGTCGCTGGCGCAGCTGGAAGAAGACGTGACGCAGGCGCTGGCGCTGATGCCGCCGCACCTGTCCATCTACCACCTCACCATCGAGCCGAACACCTACTTCGCCAAGTTCCCGCCGGTGACGCCGCCGGAAGACCTCGCGTACGCGATGCTGGACCGCATCACCGAGATGACGGGCGCGGTGGGGCTGGAGCGCTACGAGGTTTCCGCCTTCGCCAAGGCGGGACACCGTTGCTGGCACAACTGGAACTACTGGCAGTTCGGCGACTACCTCGGCATCGGCGCGGGCGCGCACGGCAAGATCAGCTTCCCGCACCGCGTCGTGCGCCAGGTGCGCAACCGCGACCCGCGGCTCTACATGGAGAACGCGCTGGCCGGCGGCGCGATCGCGCAGGAGGAAGAGGTCGCGCGCACGGACCTGCCGTTCGAGTACATGCTCAATGCGCTGCGGCTGAAGGAAGGCTTCGCGCTGCAGGATTTCGCGGAGCGCACCGGCCTGCCTCTCAGCGCGATCGAGAAGCCGCTGCGCGAAGCCGAGGCCAAGGGCCTGATCGCGCGCGACTTCGCGCGCGTGAAGCCGACGGAAAAGGGCTTCGATTTCCTGTCGGACCTGCAGTCCCTGTTCCTGCCGTGACAGGGCGGACCCGCCGCCCGCTCACCCCAGCTTGCGCGGATCCCGATCGCCCAGCGCCTCCTTCAGCGGGTCGATCGGCCGCGAGGGCCGCACGTTCTGGAACGTCTCCACCACGCGGCGCACGATCTGCTTCTGCTCGTCCGTCCACCGCGCGAGCCGCTCCGACCCGAGCACCCCTTCGAGCGCCGTGATCAGGTGCAGCTGGAACTGCTCCGGGTGCGGATGCGTCGCGACCAGCGACGTGAGCGTCACGTAGGAAGCTGTGTGCATCGCGATCAGGTGCTCCACTTCCTTGCGAAGTGCCGCGATCTCGTCTTCCATGCTTGTTTCGTCCTTCCGTCGAGCCCATCCTAGCGGAGGCCGCGCCCCCCTTGCTGTCGGACGGCGGCGGGCGCGCGCTTCCTCGGTGCAGACTCAGCCGTCGAGGCGGATCCAGACCGGCGCGTGGTCGCTGGGCTTGTCGCGTCCCCGCTGCTCCGCGTCCACGCCCGCTTCCTTCAGGCGCGGCACGAGGTCCGGGCTCAGCAGCAGGAAGTCCATGCGAAAGCCCGCGTTGCGGCGGAACGCCGCCTCGTTGACCCAGAAGCTGTAGATGCGCTCCCGCGGGTGCAGGTGGCGCGTCGCGTCGACCCAGCCCTGGGCCAGCAGCAGACCGTACTTCTCGCGCGTCTCGGGCTGCAGCACGGCGTCGAAGCGCCAGCTGCCCGCGTTGTAGATGTCGGCGTTGGTCGGCACGACGTTGAAGTCGCCCGCGAGCACCACGGGACGGCCCGAGTCCATCAGCGCCTGCGCGTGCACCAGCAGCCGCTCCATCCAGCGCTGCTTGTAGTCGAAGTTGGGGCTGGGCACCGGGTTGCCGTTGGGCAGGTACACGGAGACGACGTGCAGCCCGTTGACCTCGCACTCCAGCCAGCGCGAAGCCAGGTCCGCGGGATCGCCGGGCAGGGTGCGGCCGACCTCGCGCGGCATCGCGTCCCGCGCGAGGACGGCGACGCCGTGGTGCGCACGCTGCGGATGCCACACGCCGCGGTAGCCCACATCCTCCAGCGCCTGGGCCGGTCCGCTCGGGTCGCCGGTCTTGATCTCCTGCAGGCACACGACGTCGGGCCGTGTTTCCTCCAGCCACTCCAGCAGGCGCGGCAGCCTGCCCTTCACGCCGTTGACGTTGAAGGTGGCGATCTTCATCAGAGCACGAAAGGCTGGCCGGTGACGGGCGTGCTGGGCACCGCCATTTCCTGCCGCGCCATGATCCCGGCCTCGTACGCGAGCCGTCCCGACTCCACCGCGAGGCGGAACGCGCGCGCCATCTTCACGGGGTCGTGCGATTGCGAGACGGCGGAGTTGACCAGCACGGCGTCGAAACCCAGTTCCATCGCGTGCACGGCGTGCTGCGGCGAGCCGATGCCGGCGTCCACGACCAGCACCGCGTCGGGCAGGCGCGCGCGCAGGGTGCGCAGTGCCGTCGGATTGAGCAGGCCCTGGCCGGATCCGATGGGCGCGCCCCAGGGCATGAGGATGCGGCAGCCCGCGTCCAGCAGGCGCTGGCAGGTCACGAGGTCGTCGGTGCAGTAGGGGAACACTTCGAAGCCGTCCCGCACCAGCGTGCGCGCGGCCTCCACCAGCTCGAAGGGGTCCGGCTGCAGCGTGTACTCGTCGCCGACCACTTCCAGCTTGAGCCAGCGCGTGTCGAACAGCTCGCGCGCCATCTGCGCGAGGGTGACGGCTTCACGCGCCGTGCGGCAGCCCGCGGTGTTGGGCAGCAGGCGGGCGCCGCTGGCGCGGATCATTCCGTAGAAGTCACCGGGCGCGCCGCCGGCGGCGAGCTGCCGCTTCAGGCCGACGGTGACCACCTGCGTGCCGGACGCCGCGATGGCCTCCTGCAGCACCTGCGGGGACGGGTAGCCGGCGGTGCCGAGGAAGAAGCGGCTGGCCAGTTCGGTATCGGCGATGCGAAGGCCCATGCTCAACCTCCTGTGATGGGCTGGAACGTGAAAACGGCGTCGCCCTCGCGCAGCTGCACGCCTTCGCGCGCGCCGCGGGGCACGAACTCGCCGTTGACGGCGGTGGCCAGCGCCTGCGGCGCCTGCCCCAGCGCGCTGACCACGTCGGCCAGGGTCGCGCGGTCCTCGACGGTGCGCGGCTCGCCGTTGACGGTAATCGCAAAACTCATGAGCTCATCTCCAGCAGCGCCCGCTCCACCAGCGCCGGCGCGATCAGCCAGCCGTGGCGGAAGAGGCCATTGATGCGGGTCAGGCCGTCCTGGGTGGACAGGTGCGGCAGGTTGTCCGGCAGCGCGGGGCGCAGGTTGCTCTCGCTGTGCACCACGCGCGCCTCGGCCAGCTCGGGCACCACGCTGTGCGCGGCCGCCAGCAGTTCCACCGTGCTGCGCAAGGACACCGGCGAGCGGTCCTCGCTCTCGATCTCGCTGGCGCCGACGACCACGAGGTCGGGGGCGCGCGGCACCAGGTACACCCGGTAGCGCGGGTGCAGCAGCCGCAGCGGCCGGCGCAGTGTCACGCCGGGCGCGTGCAGCCAGAAGATCTCGCCGCGCACGCCGCGCACCGGCAGCTGCGGCCGTGCGCCCGTGCCGCGCACGTCGAACACGTGATCGAAGCGGCGCTCGCCACCCGGCAAGCGCAGCACGCCTGCGTGCGCGGACTCCACCGTCGTCCCCCAGTTCCAGTGCACGCCAGCCGCACTCGCGGCGAGGGCCTGCATCGCCTGCACGGTGTGGATGCGTCCTTCGCCCGGCAGCAGCCACGCGTGCGCCGGGCCGTTCACGGCGGGTTCGAGTTCCCGGAGGCGATCGCGATCGACTGGCGCAGGGTGGCGCGGCGCAGCCGCGGAAGGTGGATGCGAAGGAACCCCGCCGACCTTCGCCAGCAACAAGTCCACCACCCGCCTCGCCGCGCCTTCATCCCCGCGATGCGCCAGCAACAGGCTGCCGTCGAACGAACACTCCACGCGCACGTCCAGCTGCGCCAGCAGCCCGGGCCACAGCTCCATCGTCCGCAGCCCGAGCCGGAACACGTTCTCGTCGGCGCACTCCAGTTCCGCGACGGGGCTCAACATGCCCGCGGCCGTCCAGCCGGCGGCACCGCGCGCCTCCAGGTGCGCAGCCGGATCGAAGACATGGACTTCGTGCCCCGCACGCGCGAGCTGGAAGGCGAGCAGGCGCCCGAGCAGGCCGGCGCCGGCGACGGCGATCTTCATCGCGGCGCTTCCTTGCGGGACCAGGTGGGGGAGGGGAGGGACTGCATGCGGCTCTCCTTACGCCGGTACGAACCGGTTCAAGTTCACGGGTTTGGTGCTGGCCATCTCAGCGAAGCGGCCCCTGCCGCTCGCACCCCGGAGCGAGGGGAAGTATAGCGGCGCGGGTCCTGCGGCGTGCGCAGCGCGCGCTTCAGCCGGTCTTGCCGCGCGCCAGCGCCACCTTGTGCAGCAGTTCAGCCAGGATGGCCTGCTCGCCCGGGGTCAGCGGCAGGGTGCTGCTCTCCGCCTCCACGATGCGCTGGGTCGCCTTGCGCACCAGGTCCGCCCCCTTGGCCGTCACGTGCAGCACGTGCGCACGCCGGTCCTGCTCGCTGGCCTCGCGGGCGATGAGGCCCTTGGCTTCGAGCCGCTCCACCATCATGGAGATGTTGGGCGGCGTCACCGACAGCGCGCGGGCCAGCCGCACCAGCGAGCCGCCGGGGTTCTCGGCGATCAGCGTGAGCACGGTGTATTCCACCGGCCGCAGCTTGAAGGGCGTGCCGACCTGCTCGAAGAAGATGGCGTCGGTCACCAGCACCGCCTGCGCCAGCTGGTAACCCAGCACCTTCTGCAGGCGGGCCTCCTCCATGCGTCCCGCCGGCGTGAGCTCCGAGCGGGCGCTGCGTTTCTGGGTCATGCGCGGATTGTGCCAAGGGGCAGGAATCGTTCACGGCCGACAGCGTCCTGCCGAGCAGGCCAGAGGACGGTCCTTGGGGAAAACCCCGGATTGGCGCCGCACGATCGGTAAGTACCTTAATGGTTCTGCAGCCGGCCCGCTGCAGTTCCCCACACCGAACCGGAGACACCATGCGCAGTATTCCCCTCGTGACGGCAGCCGTCGCTGCCGCCGTCCTCAGCGCCTGCGGCGGCGGAGACGGCGGCCTGCTTCCGGACATCCATCCGGTCAGCGGCGCCCTGCTCGCCGGCGCCTGCACCGATCTCAAGACCAGCATCGCCTTTCCCAACACCACCATCACCGACGCGAAGGAAATCGCCGCCGGGGTGCTGAAGGTGGCCGGCACCGACGTACCCGCGCACTGCCAGGTGACGGGCAGCATGTTCCCGCGCACCAGCCCGGTCGACGGCAAGAGCTACGCCATCGGCTTCGAGATGCGCCTGCCCCTGAACTGGAACGGACGCTTCTTCTACCAGGCCAACGGCGGCACGGACGGCAGCGTCGTCACGGCGACCGGCGCGGTCAACGGCGGCGGCGGCCTGACCAATGCGCTGCAGAAGGGTTTCGCGGTGATCAGCTCGGATGCCGGGCACAACGCCACGCAGAACGCCACCTTCGGCATCGACCCGCAGGCGCGGCTGGATTACGGCTACCAGGCCGCGGCCAAGCTCACGCCGATGGCCAAGTCCGTGATCCAGACCGCGTACCGGAAGGCGCCGCAGCGCTCCTACATCGGCGGCTGCTCCAACGGCGGGCGCCACACCATGGTCGCCGCCTCGCGCCTGGCCGACCAGTACGACGGTTTCCTGGTCGGCGACCCGGGCTTCCGCCTGCCGCTGGCCGCCACCGCGAACATCAAGGGCTACCAGACCTACCTGACGCTCGCCAGCACGCCCGGCAATGCGTCGACCGGCTTCACCGCGGCCGAACGCACGACGGTCTCCAACGCGGTGCTCGCGAAGTGCGACGCGCTCGACGGCGCCACCGACGGCCTGATCCAGGACCAGGGCGCGTGCCAGGCCGCGTTCAACCTCGCCCGCGACGTGCCGACCTGCACCGGCGCGCGCGATGGCACCTGCCTGACCACCGACCAGAAGACCAAGATCGCCGACCTGTTCGCCGGGGCCACCAACGGCGGCGGCACGCGCTTCTATTCGAGCTGGCCCTACGACTCGGGCTTCGGCACGGCCGGTTATGCCTTCTGGAAGTTCACGGTGCCCGCGATCCTGGATTCGGTGGCCGTCGGCTCCATCTGGGAGGTGCCGCCCGAGGACCCCGCGACCTTCAATGGCCCGGCCTTCGCCGCCACGGCAAACATCGACACGATCCTGGCGAAGATCAATGCCACGAACGCGACCTACACCGAAAGCGCGATGTCCTTCATGACGCCGCCCAACGCGAGCGACCTGGGCACGCTGCGCAATCGCGGCGGCAAGATGCTCGTGTACCACGGTACGAGCGACCCGATCTTCTCCAGCGACGACACGCTCAACTGGTACAAGAGCCTGGTGGGCAACGGCGGCGGCAGTTTCGCGCGCTACTACCCGGTGCCCGGCATGAACCATTGCTCCGGCGGCCCGGCCACCGACCAGTTCGACATGCTCACGCCCCTGGTGCTGTGGGTGGAAGCCGGCGTGGCGCCGGAAGGCATCACGGCCAGCGCCCGCGGCGCCGGCAATGCGGCTGGCGCGAACCCCGACGTGCCTGCCGCCTGGGCCCCCAACCGCACCCGTCCGCTGTGCCCCTTCCCCAAGGTGGCACGCTACAAGGGAAGCGGCAGCGTGGAGCTCGCCGAGAACTTCAGCTGCCAGTAGCCGCAAGCTAGGCCAGCAGCCAGGCGATCGCGGAGGCCTCGTCCGTGAACACGACGAGGTTCAGCCCCGATCGCTGCGCCGTCTTCTCGCTCGCGCGGGTGATGCGGTCGGCCGGCACCACCGAAGCGACGCGGTGCAGGTGCTGCAGCTGCCGGGCGGCCTCTTCGCCCACCGCGTAGTGTTCGGTGAAGGTGGTCAGCGAGCGCACGCCGCGCAGGTCGACGAGCACGCGCTTGATGGGCCATGCGGCGCTGTCCGCGCCGAGCTGGTGCAGGAACGACAGGAACTCTCCCAAGGACGGGTTTCCGGCCACCCGCACCACGGCGTACTTCTCCCTGTGCTCGACGCTGAAGCTGAGGTCCATACGAGACGCAGCATAAGGGAAGCAACGGACCCGCCCGGGGCCTTCTTCGCGGGCCCGGGGCCGCGCTGCGTCAACCATCCTCCGACACGCCTGGCGGCTCCCTCCTACAGGGACGGTCCCGGGGGCTGCCTATGGTCGCCCCACGTGCGGCGATGCTCGCCGGCACGCGAACCCTCCAGGAAGGAACAGACCGATGAAAACGTCCCTCAAACTCTCGACGCTGCTCGCGGCAGCCGCACTTGCCGTCGCCGGCACCGCCATCGCGCAGGGCACCGGCAGCGCCGGCAGCACCGGCGGCTCCGGCCCCGGCACGAACAGCGGCGCCGCGATGGGCACCGGCAGCAGCACGAGCAACAGCGGCGGCGTGGCCAACGGCACCGGCACGGGTGCGCGCCAGGGCGTGAACGCAGGCGCCAGTAGCACGACGACCAGCCCCGCCGGTTCGACGGGAACGCTGGGCGCAGGCACCGCGGGCAGCGCGGACACGAGTTCCGGATCGATGGGCAGCTCCTCGCCGGCGAACGCCGCGGGCGGCAACACGGCGGGCAGCAGCGCCACGTCCGGCGGTACGAGTGGCTCGGGCGCCGCCATGTCGGGCAGCAGCGGCACTTCGGCCGGCAGCATGGAAGCCGGCAGCAGCAGTTCGCGCAGCGCGCGCAAGGCGCGCGCCGACCGCAACTGAGCACCAGCGACGCGCCAAGGCCGGTCCGCGCGAGCGGCCGGCTTTTTTTTCGACGGCAGCGAACAAGCCAACGGCGCCCCTCCTACATGCAGGTGCGCGCGGCGACGACCTCGCGTGCGGGGCGGCCTCCTAAGCTTTCCGGCACAAGGAGAACCACATGAAGATGCTTGTCCTTCCCGCCGCCCTGCTGCTTGCCGCCGCGGCCTTCGCGCAGAACAACGGCACCACCGCCGGTGGCGCCTCCACCAGCAGCGGCGCCGGTGTCGTCACCAGCGGCACCGCCGCGCCCGCCGGCCAGACACCGCGTGCGCAGGGCAGCACGCTCGGCCAGCAAGGCGGGGGCACGGGTGCCGGCATGGGCGCGGCCACCGCGGGCCAGCCGCCGGCGAAGGCGCAGGGCGACGGCGCGCAGTCCGCAAAGACGAAGAAGAGCTCCTCGACCACCAAGACCAAGACGAAGTCCAAGGCCAAGAAGAAGCCGGCGCACAAGACGGCCGCCTGAGCGTCGCCGCGGGGCGGGTGTCCCCGCCGCAGCGGCGCCGGCGGGACCGCCGTGAACGCGGGCAGACGAAAGTGTTAGGCGGGCTTCCTACAGCCCTTGGCGCGCTGGCCCTGCGGCCGGTGAACCCGCGGCGCGCACACTGGCCGGAGCACTTTCCTTGCGAGGCCGTTCCATGAAGTACCTGTTCCTGCCCCTCGCCGCGCTTGCGGCGCTTTCCGGCTGCGCCGGCTATTACGGCGATCCCTACTACGGCAACTACGGCGCTCCCGGGGCCTACTACGGCAACGGTTATGGCTACGCGGCTCCCAGCGTGAGCATCGGCGTCGTCGGCGGCTCCTCCTATGGCGGCGGCGCCTACGGAGGCGCATACGGCGGCGACCGGCGCGGCATGCGGGACCGCGATCGCGACGGCATCCCGAACCGCTACGACCGCGACCGGGATGGCGACGGCGTGCCGAACCGGGCCGACGCGCGTCCGAACGATCCGCGACGCCGCTGAAGCGCTGCGTTTACCCTGTCGCGAACACGCGGCGTCCCACGGGGCGCCGCGTGTTTTTTTTGCGTCCGCAGCCTCCGAGTGCGCGCCCGTCCCTGCCTGTCGGCGGCGTCCTACGACGTTATCGGAATAAGACGCCGACACTAGCGCCCGCCCGCGCATTTTTGCGTTCAGGCTGAGCTTTCAGAACGATCCGCCGCGGCCGCAGCGAGACACGGCCCGCGGCGGGCACAACCTCGCCAACGGAGTCAACCATGGATCAAGCCGTCGCACCGAGCGTGAAGAAGAAGGGCAGCAAACCCGCCCCACGCAGCCAGGCAACCAAGCCTGCCGCTGCGGTGAAGATCCCGCCGATCCAGACGCTGCAGGTCGAAGCGGCCGAGGCGCGGTCGCGCCAGCTGCTGGCGGCGTTGATGGCCTTTGCCGGCGGCGACTTCGGCGCGCGCCTGCCCACCGACTGGTCCGGGGTGGATGCACGCATTGCCGAAGCCTTCAACCAGAGCATCGCCAATGCGGGGCGCATCACGACCGAGGCGGCGCGCCTGTCCAACACGGTGGGCAAGGAAGGCCGGCTCACGCAGCGCATTTCCGCGCCCGGCGCGATCGGCGCGTGGGCGGAGCAGGTGGATTCCCTCAACACCCTGATCGACGACCTGGTGCGGCCGACCACCGACATCGCGCGCACCATCGGCGCGGTGGCCAAGGGCGACCTCTCCCAGCCCATGGAGCTGCAGGTCGACGGCCGTCCGCTCAAGGGCGAGTTCCTGCGCTCCGCGAAGCTGGTGAACACCATGATCGACCAGCTGTCCGTGTTCACGTCGGAAGTGACGCGGGTCGCGCGCGAGGTCGGCACCGAGGGCAAGCTGGGCGGCCAGGCCAAGGTGAAGGCGGTCTCGGGCGTGTGGAAGGACCTCACCGACTCGGTCAACCAGATGGCGGGCAACCTCACGGCGCAGGTGCGCAACATCGCCGAAGTGACCATCGCGGTGGCCAACGGGGACCTGTCCAAGAAGATCACGGTGGACGTGCGCGGCGAGATCCTGCAGCTCAAGGAAGCCACCAACACCATGGTGGACCAGCTGCGCTCCTTCGCCTCGGAAGTGACGCGGGTGGCCCGGGAAGTGGGCACCGACGGCCGCCTCGGCGGCCAGGCCGTGGTGCCCGGCGTGGCCGGCACCTGGAAGGACCTGACCGACTCGGTCAACTCCATGGCCAACAACCTCACCTCGCAGGTGCGCAACATCGCGACGGTGACGACCGCGGTGGCGCGCGGCGACCTCTCGCGCAAGATCACCGTGGACGTGAAGGGCGAGATCCTGGAGCTGAAGGAAACCATCAACACCATGGTGGACCAGTTGAACGGCTTCGCCTCGGAGGTCACGCGCGTTGCGCGGGAAGTCGGCACCGAAGGCAAGCTGGGAGGCCAGGCGCAGGTGCCGGGCATCGCCGGCACCTGGAAGGACCTGACCGACTCGGTCAACTCCATGGCCTCCAACCTCACGGGGCAGGTGCGCAACATCGCCGGCGTGGCCACCGCCATCGCCAAGGGCGACCTCTCGCGCAAGATCACCGTGGAGGTCAAGGGCGAGATCCTGGCCCTGAAGGAAACCATCAACACGATGGTGGACCAGCTGAACGGCTTCGCGTCGGAGGTCACGCGCGTCGCGCGCGAGGTGGGCACCGAAGGCAAGCTGGGTGGCCAGGCGCAGGTGCCCGGCGTGGCCGGCACCTGGAAGGACCTGACGGACAACGTGAACTTCATGGCGTCCAACCTCACGGGCCAGGTCCGCAACATCGCGGAGGTGACCACCGCCGTGGCGAACGGCGACCTGTCCAAGAAGATCACGGTGGACGTGCGCGGCGAGGTGCTGGAGCTGAAGAACACCATCAACACCATGGTGGACCAGCTCAACGGCTTCGCCTCGGAAGTGACCCGCGTGGCGCGCGAGGTGGGCACCGAGGGCAAGCTGGGCGGCCAGGCGCAGGTGCCCGGTGTCGCCGGCACCTGGAAGGACCTGACCGACAACGTCAACTCGATGGCGTCCAACCTGACCGACCAGGTGCGCAACATCGCGGAAGTGACGACCGCCGTGGCGCGCGGCGACCTGTCCAAGAAGATCACCGTGGACGTGCGCGGCGAGATCCTGGAACTGAAGAACACCATCAACACCATGGTGGACCAGCTCAACGGCTTCGCCGGCGAGGTGTCGCGCGTGGCGCGTGAAGTGGGCTCCGAAGGCAAGCTCGGTGGCCAGGCGCAGGTGCCGGGCGTCGCGGGCACCTGGAAGGACCTCACTGACAACGTGAACTCCATGGCCAACAACCTCACGGCGCAGGTCCGCAACATCGCGGACGTGGCGACCGCGGTGGCCAACGGCGACCTGTCCAAGAAGATCACGGTGGACGTGAAGGGCGAGATCCTGGAGCTGAAGAACACCCTGAACACCATGGTGGACCAGCTCAATGGCTTCGCCTCCGAAGTGTCGCGGGTGGCGCGCGAGGTGGGCACCGAGGGCAAGCTGGGCGGCCAGGCCATCGTGCGCGGCGTCGCCGGCACCTGGAAGGACCTGACCGACAACGTCAACTCGATGGCGAACAACCTGACCGGCCAGGTGCGCAACATCGCGGAAGTGACGACCGCCGTGGCCAAGGGCGACTTGTCGCGCAAGATCACCGTGGAGGTGAAAGGCGAGATCCTGGAGCTGAAGAACACCATCAACACCATGGTCGACCAGCTCAACTCCTTCGCGTCGGAAGTAACGCGGGTGGCGCGCGAGGTGGGTACCGAAGGCAAGCTGGGCGGCCAGGCGCAGGTGCCGGGCGTCGCCGGCACCTGGAAGGACCTGACGGACTCCGTGAACTTCATGGCGTCCAACCTCACGGCGCAGGTGCGCAACATCGCGGACGTGGCCACCGCCATCGCCCGCGGCGACCTGTCCAAGAAGATCACCGTGGACGTGCGCGGCGAGATCCTGCGGCTGAAGGAGACCATCAACACGATGGTGGACCAGCTGAACTCCTTCGCCGGCGAAGTGTCGCGGGTGGCGCGCGAGGTGGGCACCGAAGGCAAGCTCGGCGGCCAGGCGGCCGTGGAAGGCGTGGCCGGCACCTGGAAGGACCTGACCGACAACGTCAACTCGATGGCGTCCAACCTGACCGACCAGGTGCGCAACATCGCCGAGGTGACCATCGCCGTGGCCAACGGCGACCTGTCCAAGAAGATCACCGTGGACGTGCGCGGCGAGATCCTGGAGCTCAAGGAGACCATCAACACGATGGTGGACCAGCTCAACGCCTTCGCCGCTGAAGTGTCGCGGGTGGCGCGCGAGGTGGGCACCGAAGGCAAGCTGGGCGGCCAGGCGCAGGTGCCAGGAGTCGCGGGCACGTGGAAGGACTTGACCGACAACGTCAACTCCATGGCCAACAACCTCACCGGCCAGGTCCGCAACATCGCGGACGTGGCGACCGCCATCGCGCGCGGCGACCTGGGCCGCAAGATCACGGTGGACGTGAAGGGCGAGATCCTGCAGCTGAAGGAAACCATCAACACGATGGTGGACCAGCTGTCCGCCTTCGCCTCGGAAGTGACGCGCGTGGCGCGCGAGGTCGGCACCGAAGGCAAGCTCGGTGGCCAGGCCGTGGTGCCGGGTGTCGCGGGCACGTGGAAGGACCTGACGGACAACGTCAACTCGATGGCGTCCAACCTGACCAACCAGGTGCGCAACATCGCCGAGGTGACGATCGCGGTGGCCAACGGCGACCTGTCCAAGAAGATCACGGTGGACGTGCGCGGCGAGATCCTGCAGCTGAAGGAAACCATCAACACGATGGTGGAGCAGCTGCGCTCCTTCGCCTCCGAAGTCACGCGCGTGGCGCGCGAGGTCGGCACCGAAGGCCGGCTGGGCGTGCAGGCCGTGGTGCCCGGCGTGGCCGGCACCTGGAAGGACCTGACCGACTCGGTGAACACCATGGGCGCCAACCTCACTTCGCAGGTGCGCAACATCGCCGAGGTGACCACCGCGGTGGCGCGCGGCGACCTGAACCGCAAGATCACGGTGGACGTGAAGGGCGAGATCCTGGAGCTGAAGAACACCATCAACACGATGGTCGACCAGCTCAACTCCTTCGCCAACGAAGTGACCCGTGTGGCGCGTGAAGTGGGTACCGAAGGCAAGCTCGGTGGCCAGGCGCAGGTGACCGGCGTGGGCGGCACCTGGAAGGACCTCACGGACAACGTGAACTTCATGGCCTCCAACCTGACCGAACAGGTGCGCGGCATCGTGAAGGTGGTGACCGCGGTGGCCAACGGCAACCTGACGCAGCGCCTCACGGTGCAGGCCAAGGGCGAGGTCGCGGCGCTGGCCGACACCATCAACGGCATGACGGACACGCTCGCCACCTTCGCCGACCAGGTGACCAACGTGGCGCGCGAGGTGGGCGTGGACGGGCGGCTGGGCGGCCAGGCCAACGTGCCGGGCGCGGCCGGCACCTGGAAGGACCTGACCGGCAACGTGAACCTGCTGGCGGCCAACCTCACGACGCAGGTGCGCGCGATCGCCGAAGTGGCGACGGCCGTGACCAAGGGCGACCTGACGCGTTCGATCCAGGTGGATGCCAAGGGCGAGGTGTCCGAGCTCAAGGACAACATCAACACCATGATCTCCAACCTGCGGGAGACCACGGAATCGAACCGCGAGCAGGACTGGCTCAAGACCAACCTGGCGCGCTTCACCGGCATGCTGCAGGGCCAGCGCGACCTCAACACCGTCGGGCGCATGCTGCTGTCGGAGCTCGCCCCGCTGGTCAATGCGCACCAGGGCAGCATCTACCACAACAGCCTCGGCGAGAACCACAGCGAGCTGATGGTGCTGGCCACGTACGCGGAGGCGGGCAACCTGCAGGTGTCGGACACGGTCCGCCTGGGCGAAGGCCTGGTCGGGGAGTGCGCGCTGCAGAACCGCCGCATCCTGCTGACCGACGTGCCGTCGGACTACGTGCGGATCAGCTCCAGCCTCGGCGCCTCGAGCAAGCTGTCGGTGGTCGTGCTGCCGGTGCTGTACGAGAACCAGACCAAGGCCGTGATCGAGCTGGCCTCGCTGCAGCCCTTCTCGCCGGTGAACCTGAACTTCCTGGACCAGCTCGCGCTGGGCCTGGGCGCGGTGTTCAACACCATCGAGGCGACGATGCGCACCGAGGGCCTGCTCAAGCAGTCGCAGCAGCTCACCGTGGAACTGCAGGCCCGCCAGACCGAGCTGCAGCAGACCAACGAGGAGCTGCAGAACAAGGCCCGCCTGCTGGCCGAGCAGAACGCGGAAGTGGAGCGCAAGAACTCGGAAGTGGAGCAGGCGCGCCGCGCGCTGGAGGAGAAGGCGTCCGAACTGGCGCTGACCTCCAAGTACAAGTCGGAGTTCCTGGCCAACATGTCGCACGAGCTGCGCACGCCGCTGAACTCCATCCTGATCCTGTCGCAGCAGCTGGCGGAGAACGCCGCGGGCAACCTCACCACCAAGCAGGTGGAGTTCTCGCGCAACATCAACTCCTCCGGCTCCGACCTGCTGAACCTGATCAACGACATCCTGGACCTGTCCAAGATCGAGTCGGGGACGGTCACGGTGGACGTCGAGGAGATCCCCTTCCTCGGCTTGCGCGACAGCCTGGACCGCAACTTCCGCCACGTCGCCGAGCAGAAGAACCTGCCGCTGCTGATCAAGTTCGCGGACGACCTGCCGCGCAACATGGAGAGCGACCCCAAGCGGCTGCAGCAGATCCTGAAGAACCTGCTGTCCAACGCGGTGAAGTTCACCGCCCACGGCCACGTGGAAGTGCGGGCCAGCCTGGCCACCAGCGGCTGGAGCGCCGACCACCCGGTGCTGTCGCAGACGCAGCACGTGGTCGCCTTCGCGGTGGAGGACACCGGCATCGGCGTGCCGCCGGAGAAGCAGCGCCTGATCTTCGAGGCCTTCCAGCAGGCCGACGCCGGCACCTCGCGCAAGTACGGCGGCACGGGCCTGGGCCTGGCGATCTCGCGCGAACTGGCCGTGCTGCTCGGCGGCGAGATCAAGCTGCATTCGGTGCCGGGCAAGGGCTCCACCTTCACGCTGTTCCTGCCGCTGCACTATGCCGGCCCCGACGCGGCGGCGGCGACCACGCGTGCCCGCTCCAGGGCGCAGGACGCCACGGTCATCACCCTGCCGATCGCCCGCGAGGAGCACATTCCCGACGACCGCGAGACCATCCAGCCCGGGGACCCGGTGATGCTGGTGATCGAGGACGATCCGCACTACGCGCGCATCCTGCTCGGGCTGGCCCGCGACAAGGGCTTCAAGGGCCTGGTCGCCACCAAGGGGACCATGGGCCTGTCGCTGGCGCGCCAGTACCTGCCCAGCGCGATCTCGCTGGACATCTTCCTGCCCGACATGCTGGGCTGGACGGTGCTCAACCAGCTCAAGCTCGACCCGGCGCTGCGCCACATCCCGGTGCAGATCCTGACCATGGAGGAGGAGCGCCAGCACGGCCTGTCGCACGGCGCCTTCAGCTACCTGCTCAAGGGGCCGACCACGGACGGCCTGGAAGCCGCCTTCGAGCGCATCAAGGAGTTCACGCAGCCGCGCACCCGCCGCCTGCTGGTCGTGGAGGACAACGAGGTGGAACGCGACGCCGTCGTGGAGCTCCTTGGCTACGACGACATCGACATCGCCACCGCGGGCAGCGGCGACGCGGCGCTGGCGGCCATGCGCAAGCAGGCGCCCGACTGCGTGGTGCTGGACCTGCGCCTGCCCGACATGAGCGGCTTCGAGCTGCTGGAGACGATGCGCAGCGAGCCGCAGCTCGCGGCGCTGCCGGTCGTGGTCTTCACCGGCAAGGACCTCTCCGCGGGCGAGCAGGACCGCCTCCAGAGCATGGCCAAGAGCATCGTGCTGAAGGACGTGCAGTCGCCCGAGCGCCTGCTGGACGAGACGGCGCTGTTCCTGCACCGGGTGATCACGCAGCTGCCGCCGGAAAAGCAGGCCATGCTGGACCGGCTGCACAACTCCTCGGAGGTGCTGCGCAACCGCAAGGTGCTGGTGGTCGACGACGACGCGCGCAACATCTTCGCGCTCACCTCGCTGCTGGAGAACCACGACGTGGAGGTGATCAGCGCCACCAACGGACGCCAGGCGATCGACCTGCTGCAGCAGTCGCAGGACGTGGAGATGGTCCTGATGGACATCATGATGCCGGAGATGGACGGCTACGAGACCATGCGCGAAATCCGCAGGAACCCCGCCTTCCGGACGCTGCCCATCCTGGCGCTCACGGCCAAGGCCATGAAGGGTGACCGCGAGAAGTGCCTGGAAGCGGGCGCGAGCGACTACATCTCCAAGCCGGTCAACACCGACCAGCTGCTGTCGCTCATGCGCGTGTGGCTGTTCCGGTGAGAAGCGCCATGGACACCCCTGAAAAGGTCAACATCCTGATCGTCGACGACGAGCCCCGGAACCTGGCGGTGCTGGAGTCGATCCTGGACAACCCGGGCTACCGGCTGGTGCGCGCCACTTCGGGCGAGGAGGCGCTGCTGGCGCTGATGGCCCACGAGTTCGCACTGCTGGTGCTCGACGTGCAGATGCCGGACATGAGCGGCTTCGAGCTGGCGCAGATGGTCAAGGAGCGCAGGAAGACCGCGCGCGTGCCGATCATCTTCCTCACGGCCTTCTATCACGAGGACCAGCACATCGTCGAAGGCTACGGCACCGGCGCGGTCGACTTCCTGCACAAGCCGGTGAACCCGCCGGTGCTGCGCTCCAAGGTCGCCGTGTTCGCCGAACTGCACCGCAGCGGACGCGAGCTGGAACGCGCCAACCGCCGGCTGGTCGAACTCAACGCCAGCCTGGACCGGCGCGTGGAGGAACGCACGGCCGAACTGCAGCAAAGCGAGGCACGCCTGCGCGAGGCCGACCGGCGCAAGGACGAATTCCTCGCCACGCTGGCGCACGAACTGCGCAACCCGCTGGCGCCGGTGCGCAATGCGATCCACTTCCTGAAGCTGCGCGGGCCGGGCACCACCGACGTGCAGTGGGCCTCGGACATCATCGACCGCCAGGTGGGCCTGATGGCCCGCCTGATCGACGAGCTGATGGACGTCAGCCGCATCAGCCGGGGCCGCATCGAGCTGCGCCGCGAGCGGGTGCTGCTCGACGATGTGCTGGACGACGCGGTCGAAACCATCCAGCCGCAGATCGACGGGGCCGGGCACAAGCTGTCGGTGCTGCACCCCGCGGTGCAGCTGCCGGTGGACGGCGATCCCGCGCGGCTGGCGCAGGTGTTCATGAACCTGCTGTCCAACGCGGCCAAGTACACCGACCCGGGCGGCCAGCTGGAGGTGCGGCTCGTGCGCGACGGAGCCTACGCCGTGGTCTCGGTGCGCGACGACGGCATCGGCATTGCGCCGAAGCGGCTGGAGTCGGTGTTCGAGATGTTCTCGCAGGAGGAACCGGCGCTGGCCCGCTCGCGCGGCGGGCTGGGCATCGGCCTGTCCATCACGCGCAAGCTGGTGGAGCTGCATGGCGGCACGGTCACGGCGGCGAGCGACGGTCCCGGCAAGGGCAGCGTGTTCACCGTGCGGCTGCCGCTGGCCGAAGTCGCGGCGGAGCCGCAGCCGCAGCCGTCGCAGGGCGCAACGCCTCAGCCCGCGGGAAGCCTGCGCATCCTGGTCGCCGACGACAACACCGATGCGGCCGAGACGATGACCATCCTGCTGGAATCGCTGGGCCACGCGGTGCGCCAGGTGCACGACGGCGAGCAGGCGATCGCGGCGGCGGCGGAGTTCGACCCCGAGCTGGTGCTGCTGGACATCGGCATGCCGCGGGTGAACGGCTACGACGCCTGCCGGGGCATCCGCGCGCAGGAAGGCGGCGCCGCGCGCACGCTGGTCGCGGTCACGGGCTGGGGCCAGCCGCAGGACCTCGAGCGCGCGCGCGAGGCGGGCTTCGACCGGCACCTCGTCAAGCCCGTGGACATCGAACAGCTGCTGCAGCTGATCGCGTCCCGCCTGGAAGGCAGCACGCCCGGCCGCCGGTGACGCGGTGGACAGCAGCGCCGTGAGGGCGGGCAGCCCGTTCGACGAAGCCGGGCTGCTCGCCAGGGCGATTGCGGAGACGACCGACGATGTCATCTTCGCCAAGGACCTGCAAGGCCGCTACCGCTTTGCCAATCCGGCCACGCTGGCCGTCTTCGGGCTGCCGGCCGAAGCGGTGATCGGCCGAACCGACGCGCAAATCCTCGGCGACGGCGAGGCGGCCCGGCGCGTGCGCGAGAACGACCGGCGCGTGCTCGAGGCCGGCGAGCCCCAGGAGATGGAGGAGACGGTGCCCGTGCCCGGCGGCGGCTCGCGCTGCTTCCACTCGCGCAAGACGCCCTTGCGCGGCGAGGGCGGGCAGGTGCTGGGGCTGCTCGGGATCGCACGCGACATCACCGAGCGCAAGAACGCCGAGGCCCAGCGCGAGGCCGACCGGCTCAAGCTGCTGATGGGGATCCAGGCCGCGGGCCTGGTGATGGCCGACATCGACTACCGGACCGATCTGAACCACATCTCGGCGGAGCTGGCGCGGCTGCTCGAACTCGGCGAGGGGGCGCTCACCGTCCCGCGCCAGGCGATCTTCGACCGCATCCACCCGGAGGACCGCGAGCGCTATCTCGAGGCGATCCGGCGCACGCTCGATCCGGCGGGCAACGGCCACCTCGCCATCGACGTGCGGGCGCTGCTGCCCAGCGGCATCGTGCGCTGGCTGCACATCCGGCTGCAGATCGTGTTCGAGACGGTGGAGGGCAAGCTGCAACCCGTGCGCGGCATCTGCGCCGCGCGCGACGTGACGACCGAGATGGTGGCCGAGGGCAAGCTGCGCGCGGCGCAGCGCCTGACGCAATCGGTGATCGAGGGCGCCGGTGCGCTGGTGTACGCCAAGGACCTGCAGGGCCGCTACATCCTGTCGAACCAGGCGTGGCGCCGCCTGCACCGGCTCACGGCGGAACAGGCGCAGGGGATCACCGACGAGCAGCTGTTCGGCCCGCGCGTCGCCGAGGAACTGCGCGCGACCGATCGCGGCGTCGCCGAGACCGGCCTGCCGACCAGCGTCCAGGAGCGGGCCGTGGTGCACGGCGAGCTGGCCACCTTCCGCTCCACCAAGTTCCCCCTGTACGACGAGACCGGCCGGGTCTACGCCGTGTGCGGCGTGGCCACCGACATCACGGACGTGGTGGAGGCGGACCGGCGCAAGGACGAATTCATCGCCACCCTCGCGCACGAACTGCGCAACCCGCTCGCGCCCATCCGCACCGGCCTGGAGATCCTGCGGCGCCTGGGCGACCTGCCGCCCGCGGCAGCGCGCACGCGCGACATGATGGAGCGGCAGCTCACGCACCTGGTGCGGCTGGTGGACGACCTGCTGGACGTCTCGCGCGTGACCCGCGGCAAGCTGGAACTGCGCAGCGAGGAGATCACGCTCGGCCAGGTGCTCGACGACGCGCTGGAGACCTGCCATGCAGCGGTCGCGGCGGCGGGCCATACGCTGGCGCTGGAGCTGCCCCAGCACCCCGTGCGGCTGCGGGGCGACCTCACGCGGCTGGCGCAGGTCTTCAGCAACCTCGTGAACAACGCCGTGAAGTACACGCCGCCCGGCGGGCGGATCGCCGTGCGCGCCACGCTGCAGGAGCATGAGGTGCTCGTCGAGGTCTCGGACAACGGCAGCGGCATCGCGCCCGACACGCTGCCGCACGTGTTCGACCTGTTCGCCCAGGGACGCGACCAGTCCCACCTGAGCCAGGCGGGGCTGGGCATCGGCCTGTGGCTGGTGAAGAAGCTGGTCGAACTGCACCACGGCAGCATCGAGGCGCACAGCGCCGGCCTCGGCACGGGTAGTACCTTCCGCGTACGCCTGCGGGTCGTCGGCTAGCGTTCCGGGCGCCGGCTGGCGTCCCCGCCCATCGAAAGGTTTGTTGCAATCCGTAGCCCTATGATGGCGGGCTGATGGACTTGCAGTATCTCGACTTCGACTTCAGCGGCGACGCGCACGGGCAGGGCAGCTTCGATGCCATGGCCTCGGTCGGTGCTGCGCAACTGAAGGCGGTCGATGCCGAGATCCGCGCCGTGCTCGACTGGGCGCAGCGCGGCTTCGGGCCCGCCGCGGCGCTGGACGACGGGGGCGAGTGGGACTACGCGCTGCAAGGCGTCTGGCACGTGGACACGCAGCTCACCGTGCGCTATGCGCCGGATGCCGAGTGCCTGGAGGTGAAGCCGGGCGAGCTCGATCCGCCGCGGGTCACGCTGACGCTCACGGTCACCGGCAGTGCTGCGTTCTGCTCGGCGATGCGCGAGGCCTTCGCGATCGATTGATTTTCCTGCCCGGTCCTACGCGGGCCGCTTGGCCGCCGAGGCAGCATTTGCCCATGTCCGATCGCCAGCTGTACCTCGATTGCGATGGCGTGCTCGCCGACTTCGACGCCGGCGCCGAGAAGATCTTGGGCATGCCGCCCAAGGCCTTCCAGGCCCGCCACGGCGCCGGCCCCTTCTGGGCGCGTCTCGCGCAGCACCCGGATTTCTTCGGGACCTTGCCGCTGATGCCGGGCGCCACCGAACTGTTCGCCGCCGTGCGGCACCTGCACCCGGTGATCCTCACCGGCCTGCCGCGGGGCAACTGGGCGGCGGCGCAGAAGGTGCGCTGGGCCGCGCAGCACTTCCCCGGCACGAAGATCATCACCACGCTCGCCGCGGACAAGCGGGACCATTGCAGCCACGGCGACGTGCTGCTGGACGACACGCTGAAATACCAGCAGCTGTGGGAAGGCGCGGGCGGGATCTTCCTCCACTACCGCGACGTCGGCCAGGCGCTGGCCGAACTCGCCGCCTACTTCCCGCTGCGCGCGCAGCGGACCGGTTGAGCGTCCCCGCGCTTCAGTCCGCGAAGTCCCCGGGCCCCAGTTCGATGGGGTGGCCGTGCGGCGTTCGGTCGGCCGCCCGATCCCACGCATCGCGGTAGCGGCGCAGCTCCGCCGGCGAGCTCGCGCCGCAGCGCGCAACGAGCTGCTCCAGTGTTTCCAGCCACTGCCGGTAGTAGGCGTCGCCCGCGTCCTCGCCGGCGCCGGCGGGCGAGGTGCGGATCGTCTGCGCGAGCGCCTGGGCCCACTCGGGCCAGGTGAACAGCCCCTGCGCGTGCAGCGCGACCGCCATGGCGAAGGCCTGCGCCTGCCAGGGCGCGCCGAACACCGGCCCTTCGGCATCGCGCGGCAGGCCGGGAAGGTCCGGTGTCATGGTGCGAGCGTCTCTTCGTAGACCCCGCGGATGTAGCGGTAGCAGCCGCAAGCCGCGTCTTCGAGCCCCGCGCGATCCAGCACCTCGATGTGGCCGCGGCTGTAGCGGATGAGACCCCGCTGCTGCAGCAGCGTGGCCGAGCGGTTCACGGTCGCGCGGCGCTCGCCCAGCATTTCGGCCAGGAATTCCTGGGTCAGGTCGAAGCTGTCCCCCTCCACGCGGTCGTGCGTCTGCAGCAGCCAGCGGGCGCAGCGTTGCTCCGCCGCATGGGCCCGGTTGCAGGCGGTGCCTTGCGAGGCCTGCACCAGCAGGGCGTAGGCATAGCGGTTCATCCAGTGCGCGAAAGCAGCGTGCTCGCGCACCGCGGCGAGGAAATCGCGTGCCTCCATGCGCCAGCCCCAGCCGGTGACCTGCGGGAACACCAGGCCGGGGCTGCGCTGGGCGCCGAGCACGAGGGGCACCGCCAATGCGCCCTCCCGGCCGATGGTCGCGACTTCGATGCGCGTCTGCGCGGCCGATGTCGCCGCCAGCATGGACAGCGTGCCTGCCGCGGGGAACCAGGCATGCGCCATGGGGCCGTCTTCCTCCCACAAGGTCTCGCGCAGCCGCAGCTCCACGCGCTCCAGGCGGGGTGCCAGCGCCTGCAAGGTGGGGGCATCCAGCAGCGCGAGCAGGCGGTTCGCGCGCAGGTGGGATTGCTCGGTCTCCATGTTGTTCGTGGTTTTTACCTTCGGCTTCCGTTATAGCGGGACGGACTCATCTATAGTGGCGCGCTATGTACGAATCCGGACAAAGTGAGGACCTGCGAGAGGCGCTGCGCCGGCTGGAGGACGCGATCCGGAAGCATGGCGGCGAGGTGCGCAGCGCGCAGGCGAACGCGTCCGACCCCGCATTGCAGGTGCTGCTGCGAACCATCGATCTCATGGAGTCGGAGGCGCAGCGCCTGCGCGCGCTGCTCGCGGCGCGGCCCTAGGCCCCGGATTCAGCCGGGCGGCCCCGCCAGGCGCATGCACACCGCCTGCACACGCTGCGCGTTCTCCCGGACCCGTTCCAGCTGCCCCGCCAGGTCCGGCTGCTGCCCCCGCGAGCCCAGCCACAAGCCGTGCATCAGCTCCGCATGGGCGATCAGCAGGCCGGTCCAGGCCGTACTGGCCTGGGGCAGCTCGCGGCAGGCAAGCCGCACCGTCTCGATGTCCTGCGCGACAGTCTGGTAGAGCTCCGCATCCACGGGGCGTTGCGCCAGCCGAGCCACGTGCTGGAGATAGAGTTCGAGCGCGGCGAGTGCGGTGCCGGCGGACGATGCGGTCGCGGATCGTGGTGGGCGCTCGGGCATTGTTCCTGTTGTCGTGTTGCCTCCACTCCAGTGTAGAGCATCGATGCGAAGCTCACGCCGGCTCCAGGTAAGGCTGCCAGGCATCGATGGAAACGCGCAGCCCTGGCGCCGCATCCGGTCCCCACAACTGAGCGGCTTCGAACACCACCGTGTACAGCGGTTGCGGCTGCTCCCCCAGTCCTTGCGCATGCGTGTCCGCGAACACGTGCGGGCCGTGCACGCGCTCGATCACGCCGACCTTGCCGCGTGCGTAGCCGGGAAGGCGCGTGTGGTGCGGCACGGCATGCGCGCGGGTGCGCACGCGATCGCCCGGTGCAAAGCGGGGCGGAGGGCCATCGTCGCGCTGCGTGGGCGAGCCGCGCGCCAGCGCCGCGGCGACGTCGCCGGCGCGCAGCACGCGCGCCACGGGCACCGGTGCATGCAACGTGTGGCCGGCGGCCACTTCGTCGGGCAGCACCTGGCCACGCTCGGCCATGAGCTTTTCGAGGGCGGCCAGCCAGACCTGGTAGTAGCTGCGCTGCGCGTAGTCGGGCAGGGTCTCGCGCGCCGCGCGCGTCATGTCGAGGTTCCAGCTGCCGGTGGCGCCCATGGCCAGCACGACTGCCAGCACCTCGCGCTCCCAGTCCGCATGGAAAAGGACGTCTTCCGGTTCGGGGACCACCGGGCCGTGGCCTGGCTGGCCGCCCAGGTCGGCATGCGTGCTGTACGTCATGGCTGGCGCGGCAGGCCGGTGCCTATCATGGAGTCGCGCGTCACGAGGGCGGCAAGCTGCTCCTCGTCGAGCCCGCCGGTGCCGGCGGGCCGCTGCGGGATCACCAGGTAGCGCACTTCGGCGGTCGAGTCCCAGACGCGCACCTGCCGCTCGGGCGGCAGCTCCACGCCGAAATCGGCCAGCACGCCGCGCGGGTCGCGCACCGCGCGCGAGCGGTAAGGCGCGCTCTTGTACCAGACCGGCGGCAGGCCCAGCACGGGCCACGGGTAACAGCTGCACAGCGTGCAGACCACCATGTTGTGCACGGCGTCCGTGTTTTCCACCGCCACCATGTGCTCGCCCTGGCGGCCGGTGTAGCCGAGCGAGGCGATGGCGGCGCTCGCATCGCGCAGCAGCCAGTCGCGGAAGGCCGGATCGCTCCAGGCCCGGGCGACGACGCGCGCGCCATTGCGCGGGCCGATGCGGGTCTGGTAGGTCTCGACGATCGCGTCGAGCGCGGCCGGTTCGATGTAGCCCTTTTCGGTGAGGATGGTCTGCAGGGCCCGCACGCGCAGCTCGGTCTCGTCGAGTTCGCTGTGCTCGTGCCCGTGCCCGTCGTCGTGCGCGTGGCTCATCGCGCCAGTGTGCCGCAGTTCGCTCACGATCGGCAACACGCGGCCCCTGGGCAGGCCGCCACGCGCCAGAATGGCCGATTGGAAAAGGAGCAGTCGATGAAAAACGCGATCCTCGCCGTGGCGCTTGCGCTCGGCACGGGCACGGTCCTGGCGCAGGCCGCGGCGACCGCCACGGGCTCGGCCACAGCGAAGGCGTCGGCCGTGCGTTGCGGCGGCGTCGGCGACGAAGACCAGAAGAGCCTCAAGGCCGAGGCGGCGCAGCATGGCCTGCTGGTGACCTTCGCGAGCACCAGCGGGGCCTATGTCGCCGACGTGGACTACGAAGTGCGGCGCGACGGCAAGGTGGTGCTGCAGGGCCGGTGCGCAGGGCCGCTGATGCTGCTCGACCTGGCGCCTGCGGGCCGCTACGAGATCGCGGCGACCTCGCAGGGCAGCACGCAGCGGCAGACCGTCACCACCGGCGGCAAGCCGGCGGGCATCACCTTCCGCTGGCCAGGCTAGGGCCAGCGCCTCAGCCCAGGCCGCGCAGCACGATGTTGACCACGATGTTCGCGTCGGAGACCAGCACCACCTGGTTGTTCACCACCGCGTAGCGGTAACCGTAGGGCGGCGGCGGCAGGGTGGCGCGCACGTGGCGGGGCACCACGTACACCGCGTTCGGCGGCACGCGATGTCCCACGAGGCCGTCGCGGTGCATCTTCTTCGCCTGGCCGGGGGGCAGGCAGCCGTTGTGCTTCTTCGCCAGCCCGGGCGGGCAGCCGCGCCCGTCATCGTGGCGGTCGGCGTAGGCGTGGCGGTCCTCGCGGCGATCCCCGTGGCCGCGGTGCTCGTCGTGGCGGTCGACGTAGGCGTAGTGGTCCTCCTTGCCCCGGAAGCGGTCGGCGTGGTGGCCCCCTTTGTCCGCAAAGGCCGGGGCGATGGCGAGGCCGGCCAGCACGGCGGCGATGACCTTCTTCTTGTCCATGGTGGAATCCTTTCTGGCCCAGGATGACGCGCCAAGGTCCTGCTGGCTGTAGGAAGTTCGCGTGCAGCCGGGGCAGGCGGTGGCTACACTGTCCCGATGGGCTTCCTGCTCTATGGCGGACTCGGGCTGCTGCCCCTCTGGGGGCTGGTGGCCTATGCCTTGCTGGCCCAGCCGGCCGCGGGCACGGAGCCCTCGGGCGCCATCCTCTGGTGGTCGATCGGCGCCATTCCGGCCTGCTTCATGACGCTGATGTTCGCCGAGGCCATCATGGTCTCGCGCGAGCGCCGGCCCGATCCGCGGCGGCAGCACTGGATCGTCCTCGTCGTCCTGCCGATGGCGGCGCTGCTCTATGCGGGCGGCGTCACCTGGGAGCGGCAGGAAGCGGCGCGCGCGGAGGAAGAGGCGCGCATCCTGCGCTTCGTGCTGGCGCACCCCGCCGTCGACGACTGGCTCGGTCCGGGCGCCCAGGCCCGCATCACCTTGTCCCAGCCCAACCCGGACCTGCAAGGCGCGCCCCTGCGCTACTGGGTCACGGCGGAAAACGGGCGCCGCCGCGTGCAGGCCGTCGTCGCGGCGGACCGGCGCGTGAACACCGCGCTCCTGACGGTGGCCTGCTACGCGCGCGAACTCGCGCCGGTGCGCCGCGAGCAGCCGCCCTTGTCCTGCGGCCGCTGACGCGGGCTGCAAGGGGCCTGCAGGCCCTCGGGTGAAACCCTAGCCACCCTCCCCACCCCCCGCACAAGAGGGGGCCGTGCGTTCCCCTCGCTGAGAAGAATGCGTGCTGCCGCGAAGTGCCGAAGCGCGCGTACGGCCCCATCTTTATTCCTCGAGGAGAGAACTTGAACGGATCCATCCAGGGCTCGCGCGTGCACGGAGCGCTGCGCGGCCTGTCCCTCACCGCCGTCGCCACCGGCGTCCTGCTTGCCTGCGGCGCCGCCCAGGCCTTCGAATTCGACACCGGCAACCCGGACCTGTCCGTGCGCTGGGACAACACCGTGCGCCTGAACTACGGCGTGCGCGTGGAGGGCCGCGACAACAAGATCGGCAACGACCCCCTGGCCGACGAAGGCGACTACAGCTTCGACAAGGGCGACGCGGTCGCCAAGCGCATCGACCTGCTCACCGAGCTGGATGTCGTCTACAAGAAGCGCCACGGCTTCCGCCTGAGCGGCGCGGGCTGGTTCGACGATGCCTACGGCAACTTCAGCAAGACCAACCCCAACGGACTCTTCCCCCGGATCGGGAGCTACATCAACCGCAACTACAGCAACACCACGAAGCGCTTCTACCACGGGCCGTCTGGCGAAGTGCTGGACGCGTTCGCCTTCACCGGCTTCGACGCCGGCGAGGTGCCGGTGCAACTGAAAGCCGGCCGCCACACGCTGTACTGGGGCGAGTCGCTGTTCCTCGGCGGCCACCTGCACTCCATCTCCTACGCGCAGAACCCGCTGGACCTGCAGAAGGGCTTCGCGACGCCCGGCACGGAAGCCAAGGAACTGTTCCGCCCCCTGAACCAGCTCTCCGGCCAGGCGCAGCTGTCGGACACCCTGTCGGTGGCCGGCCAGTACCTGCTGGAGTGGGAGTCGGCGCGCTATCCCGAAGGCGGCACCTACCTCGGCCCCGTGGACTTCGTGTTCAATGGCCCCGACCGCCAGATCCTTCCCACTGGCAGCTTCGTGTTCCGCGGCGCCGCCGCCGAGCCCAAGCAACACGGCGAGTTCGGCCTGTCCGCGCGCTGGAGCCCCAAGGCCGTGGACGGCACCTTCGGCTTCTACTACCGGCGCTTCGCCGACAAGCTGCCGCAGGTCCTGCTCACGAGCGGCACCCGGTACAACCTGATCTACGCCGACGACATCGACCTGTACGGCGTGAGCTTCGCGAAGAACATCGCCGGCATGAGCTTCGGCTCCGAGCTCTCCTACCGCCACAACACGCCGCTGAACGCGCGGGTGCTCGGCGTCGCGCCCGGCCTGCCGGCCCAGGGCGAGACCAAGGGCCCGCGCGGCGACACCTGGCATGCGTTGGCCAACCTCACCGGCACCGTCGCCAAGACCGCGGTCTTCGACCAGGCCGTGTGGGCGGCCGAACTGCAGTACTCCCGCTGGGAGAAGGTGCGCAGCGGCGCCAGCCTGTTCAACGCGATCGGCTTCTCGGCCAATTGCAGCGGCGCGCTCGCCGACAAGTGGAACGGCTGCGCCACCAAGGACTACGTCGGCACCAGCGTGGCCTTCACGCCCACCTGGTTCCAGGTGTTCCCCGGCGTCGACCTCTCCGCGCCCATCACCTACGCGGTGGGCCTGCACGGCAACTCCGCCGTCACCTTCGGCGGCAACGAGAAGCTGGGCAACTACTCGATCGGCCTCGGCGCCGACCTGTACCAGAAGTACCGCTTCGACCTGAAGTACATCGACTTCCTCGGTGCCTACAAGTCGAGCGCCACGGCCGTGACCGCCACCAACGGCCTCACGACCTACCTCAAGGACCGGGGTTTCGTCAGCCTCACGTTCCGCACCACCTTCTAAGGAGACGACCATGAAGTTTCCCCTCCGCACCCTCGCGGCGATCGCCGCCGCGTCCTGCGCGCTTGCCGCCCACGCCGCCGTGTCGCCCGAAGAGGCGAAGGCGCTGGGCACGACCCTGACCGCCGTCGGCGGCGAGAAGGCCGCCAACAAGGACGGGACCATCCCCGCCTACGGCGGCGGCCTCACGACGCCGCCCGCCGGCTACAAGTCCGGTGACGGCATCCGCCCGAACCCCTTCGCCAGCGAGAAGCCCAGGTTCTCCGTCGACGCGAAGAACATGGGGCAGTACGCCGGCAACCTCACCGAGGGCACCAAGGCGCTGCTGCAGAAGTACCCGACCTTCCGCGTCGACGTGTACCCCACCCAGCGCACGGTTGCCTTCCCGAAGTACGTCACCGACAACACGGTGAAGAACGCGGTCAAGGCCAGGACGCTCAACGAAGGCCGCTCCATCGAGGGCGCGCACGCCGGCTTCCCGTTTCCGATCCCCAAGACCGGCAACGAAGCGATGTGGAACCACCTGGTGCGCTTCAACGGCCCGGCGTACGAGGCGAAGTACCGCAACATCAACGTGGACGCGAACGGCCGCGCCTCGCTGGCCACCGAAGGCAACAGCGTGCAGGAGTACCCGTTCTGGGACAACGCCAAGGCCGACGCCGAGACCTACTGGCGCCTGAAGCTCACCTACACGGCGCCCGCGCGCCGCGCCGGCGAGGCCCTGCTGCTGGTGGACCCGCTGGACATCGGCACCAAGGACCGCCGCGCCTGGGCCTACCTGCCCGGCCAGCGCCGCGTGAAGGTCGCCCCCGACCTCTCGCACGACACGCCCAACCCCGGCACCGCCGGTGCCACCACCTTCGACGACACCTTCATCTTCAACGGTTCCATGGACCGCTTCGACTTCAAGCTGGTCGGCAAGAAGGAGATGCTGGTGCCCTACAACGCCTATGCGGCGGTGTACCAGTCCAAGCAGGACGACCTGTTCAAGCCCAACCACCTGAACCCCGACCTCGTGCGCTGGGAACTGCACCGCGTGTGGGTGGTGGAAGCCACGCTCAAGGAAGGCAAGCGCCACGTCTACAGCAAGCGCACCTTCTACCTGGACGAGGACTCCTGGGCGGCGCTCGCCAGCGACGCGTACGACGCGCGCGGCCAGCTGTGGCGCGCCGGCTTCGCCTACATGGCTCCGAGCTACGACCTGCCCGCGCCCTACACCGACATGTTCGGCCACTACGACCTGGTCTCGCGCGTGTACTCCGTGACCGGCTTCATCGCCGAGACCGGCGGCCTGCGCCACACCAAGGCCCTGTCCGAGCGCGAGTGGACCGCCGACGCCCTCGCGGGCTCCGGCATCCGCTGACGCAGCGCGGAGCATGACGCGATGAACGCGCGCCACATCCTGATGGCCCTGGCCGCCGGCACCGCGCTGGCGGGCATGGCGGCCACGGGCGCCGTGCAAGGCTGGTCCGACGTGCTGGACACGCCTGCCGTGCAGAGCCCGCTCGCGCAGCGCGGCCTGCTGACCGGACTGGCGCGCGCGGGCGACCGCATCGTCGCGGTCGGCCAGCGCGGCCACGTGCTCTGGACCGACAACGCCGGCCAGGACTGGAAGCAGGCCCGCGTGCCGGTGAGCTCCGACCTGGTGGCCGTGCACTTCCCCACGCCGGCCAAGGGCTGGGCCGTCGGCCACGACGGCGTCGTGCTGCACACCGCCGACGCGGGCAAGACCTGGACGCGCCAGCGCGATGGCCGCCCGGACGCGGCCGACGTGCCGCTGCTGGACGTGTGGTTCCGCGACGAGCGCAGCGGCTACGCCGTCGGCGCCTTCGGCACGCTGCTGGAGACGCAGGACGGCGGCGCCACCTGGACCTCCGCCCAGGAACGGGCCGACAACCCGAAGAAGATGCACCTGTATGCGGTGCGGCCGGTCGGCGACGACCTGTGGATCGCCGGCGAGCAGGGCCTGCTGCTCAAGCTCGATCGCACCAGCAACCGCTTCACCGCCGTGCCGCTGCCCTACCAGGGCACGCTGTTCGGCGTCACCGGCACGGCCAATGCCGTGGTGGTGCACGGCCTGCGCGGCAACGTGCTGCGCAGCACCGACCACGGCGCGAGCTGGCAGGCGGTGCCCACGGGCGTGCAGGTCGGCATCACCGCCAGCGCGGTGGACGCCGGCGGGCGCATCCTGCTGGCCAGCCAGGCCGGCCACCTGTTCGTCAGCACCGACGACGGCGCGCGCTTCGCGCCGGTTTCCCTCGAGCGACCCTTCCCCGCGGCTGCGGTGCTGGGCGCCGCCAGCGGTCGCGTGCTCGTGGCCGGACCGCGCGGCGTGCAGGCACAGCCGCTGCCCTGACGCCTGACCTTTCCCGGACCTGCCATGCATGCCCCTGCCATGGACGACGATGCGCTCGCCGCATCCGCCGCCGACTTCGACCCCGCTTCCGGCTCCCGCCTGGAGCGGCTGGTGTTCAACAACCGCCGCGTGGTGCTGGTCGTGTGCCTGCTGCTCACGCTGGTGCTGGGCGCCGTCGCCGCCGTCCGGCTGACGCTCAACGCGAGCTTCGACAAGATGATCCCCCGGGGTCATCCCTACATCCAGAACTACCTGGACAACCGCACCGAGCTGCGCGGCCTGGGCAACTCGCTGCGCATCGTGGTGGAGAGCCCCAAGGGCACCATCTATGACGCGCGCTACCTCGACGAACTGAAGAAGATCCACGACGAGCTGTTCCTCACGACCGGCGTCGACCGGGCCTGGGTCAAGTCGCTGTGGGCCCCCGGCGTGCGCTGGACCGAGGTGACCGAGGAGGGCTTCCGCGGCGGCCCGGTCATGCCGGACAACTACAACGGCTCGCCGGAGGCGACCGCGCAGCTGCGCGGCAACATCGCGCGCGCCAACCTGGTGGGCAGCCTGGTCGGCGACGACTTCAAGTCCAGCATGATCGTGCTGCCCTTGCTGGACAAGGACCCGGTGGCCGGCCAGCGCCTGGACTACCGCGCCCTGGCGCAGAGCATCGAGAAGATTCGCGCCCGCTACGACGCCATGGGCGATGCGGCCCCCGTGCGCCTGCACGTCACCGGTTTCGCCAAGCTGGTGGGCGACCTCATCGCCGGCCTGGTGCAGGTCTCCCTGTACTTCGTGCTGGCGGCGCTGATCGCCGCGGCCATCATCTACGCCTACACGCGCTGCGTGCGCAGCACGGTGCTGGTCATCGCCTGCTCGCTGGCCGCCGTCGTCTGGCAGCTGGGGCTGGTGGCACTGCTCGGCTTCGAGCTGGACCCGTACTCCATCCTGGTGCCCTTCCTGGTGTTCGCCATCGGCGTGAGCCATGGCGCCCAGAAGATGAACGGCATCATGCAGGACATCGGCCGCGGCGCCGAGAAGCTGGTGGCCGCGCGCTTCACCTTCCGCCGCCTGTTCCTCGCCGGCCTCACGGCGCTGCTGGCGGACGCGGTGGGCTTCGGCGTGCTGATGGTGATCGACATCCCGGTGATCCGCGAGCTGGCGCTGGCCGCCAGCCTGGGCGTGGCCGTGCTGATCTTCACCAACCTGATCCTGCTGCCGGTGCTGCTGTCGTACGTGGGCGTCAGCGCCGCGGCGGCGGAACGCAGCCTGCACGCGGAAGACGGCGGCGCCTTCCACAAGCTGTTCGTGTTCTTCGAGAAGTTCGTGCAGCCCTGGTGGGCGACCGGTGCGCTCGTGGTCGCGGCGCTCCTGACGGCGGCGGGCTACGTGGCCAGCACCCACCTGAAGATCGGCGACCTGGACCCGGGCGCGCCGGAGCTGCGCGCCGACTCCCGCTACAACAAGGACAACGCCTACACGACGGACCACTACAGCCTGTCGAGCGATACGTTTGCTGTCATCGTCAAGACGCCCAAGGAGGGGTGCCTGAAGTATGAGACCCTGGTGGAGGCCGACCGCCTCGCCTGGAATCTGCAGCAGGTGCCGGGCGTGCAGACGACGGCGGCGCTGACCAACGCCGTGCGCCAGATCACGGCGGGCAGCAACGAAGGCAGCCCCAAGTGGCTCACCATCGCCCGCAACCAGGACGTGCTGAACTACGGCGCGCAGCAGGCGAGCGTGAACAACCCCGACCTGTTCAACACCGACTGCTCGGTGATGCCGGTGATCGCCTACCTGTCCGACCACCGCGCCGAGACGCTGGACCGCGTGGTGGCCGTGGCCGACCAGTTCGCGCGGACGCACTCGGCCCAGGACCGCGAGTTCCAGCTGGCGGCGGGCAGCGCGGGCATCGAGGCGGCGACCAACATCGTCGTGCGCAAGGCCTGGACGCAGATGCTGCTGCTGGTGTACGCGGCGGTGATCCTGCTGTGCTTCATCACCTTCCGCAGCTGGCGCGCGGTGGTCGTGGCGGTCGTGCCGCTGGTGATCACCTCCGTGCTGTGCGAGGCCCTGATGGTGGGCCTGGGCATCGGCGTGAAGGTGGCGACGCTGCCGGTGATCGCGCTGGGCGTGGGCATCGGCGTGGACTACGCGCTGTACCTGCTGTCGGTGCAGCTCGCGCAGCAGCGCCACGGCGCCTCGCTCGCCCAGGCCTACAAGGTCGCGCTGGAGTTCACCGGCCGCGTGGTGGTGCTGGTCGGCGTCACGCTCGCCGTCGGCGTGCTGACCTGGGCCTTCTCGCCCATCAAGTTCCAGGCCGACATGGGCATCCTGCTCGCGTTCATGTTCCTGTGGAACATGGTCGGCGCGGTGATCCTGATTCCGGCGCTGTCGCACTTCCTGCTGCGCGCGCGCAAGGCCTGAGGCCGGCGCCGCAGGGCAAATCGTCTCCAGGGTTGGAGGGCCGCGTCCGCGGCCCTCTTTTTTTGTCCGGCGTGCAGCGCGCGGCGCTCAGCCGGCGCCCAGGTTGCTGCGGAAGAAGGCCACGGTCCGGTCCCAGGCCTGCTTGGCCGCCGCCGCGTCGTAGCGCGGCGTCGTGTCGTTGTTGAAGCCGTGTTGCGTCCCCGGGTACTGCACCATCGTGTACTTCACGCCGGCCGCGCGCAACGCGGCTTCGTAGGCAGGCCAGGCGGCGTTGATGCGTTCGTCGACGCCGGCCAGGTGCACCAGCAGCGGCGCCTGGACCCTGGCGGCCTCCTCCGGCGGGGGCGTGTTGCCGTAGAACGGCACCCCGGCATCCAGGCCAGGCAGGCGCGTCGCCAGCCAGTGCACCATGCCGCCGCCCCAGCAGAAGCCCACCGCGCCCAGCTTGCCGTTGCTGTCCGGGCGCGCGTCCAGCCAGGCCGCCGCCGCCAGGAAGTCCTCGCGCGTCTTGGCCTGGTCCAGCCTGGCGAAGGCCTCGCGCGCCTTGTCCTCGTCGCCGGGATAGCCGCCCAGCGACGTGAGCGCATCGGGGGCGAAGGCCATGAAGCCGTCCAGCGCCAGCCGGCGCGCGATGTCCTCGATGTGCGGGTTCAGTCCGCGGTTCTCGTGGACCACGAGGATCGCGGGCAGCTTGCCGGTGCCGGCAGACGCGGGGCGGGCGAGATAGCCGTGCAGCTGGCCGTTGCCCTGGGGCGAGGGGATGGTGACGCGCTGCGTCTTCAGCCGCGCGTCCTCGGGCTTCACCTGCTGGCCCGACGCGAAGTCCGGGCTGAGCGAAGCGAGCAGGCCGGCCGCGGTCACGCCGGCCTTGGCGAAGCGTTGCGCCTTGTCGAGGAAGCCGCGCCGGTCCAGCTTGCCGTGCACGTAGGCGTCGAAGAGGATCAGCAGGTCCTGGTCGAAATCCTGGGACGTCAGACGTGGGGGCATGCACGCACTCCTTTGTTTGGAACGCGCGCAGCGTAGCCGAAAGCCGACAGATCGTGCGGGCGCCTGCGTGGCCGCGCGGGGCTCGCTTAGGATGGGTCCATGAAGCGCCTGCCGCAGTCCTGCGCCGAACTCAAGGAGGCCCTGGCCGCGATCTTCCCCGGCCTGCCGAGGGACTTCGGGGCCTGGGGCGAGTCGGTGCTGGAAAGCGCGGGGCCGACGCCGCATTCGCTGCTGCGCGAGTTCGCGCTGCACTTCGAGCGCAACGCCGGCCAGTTCCCCGAGCGCCAGCTGCGGCGCTTCGCGGAACTGACCGCGCGCTGCATGGAGGCGGGCGGCACCATGGCCGATGCCTTCGCCACCTGCATCGTCGAGCCCATGCGCGACGATCCAGGCGCGGTGCGCTTCATGGAACTGCTGCGCGCGGCGCGCGCAGGCTGAGGCTTACTCCGGCTTGAAGCCGATGGACTGGAGCACGCCACCCACGCGGTCGTAGTCGGCCTTCAGGCCCTTGGCCATTTCTTCGGTCGTGCGCGGCAGCCCGGCCTCGAAACCGGTCTCGAGCATGCGCGCGCGCAGGCCGGCATCGGACAGCACCTTCAGGGCCGCCTCGCGCACCCGCGCCTGCACGGCCGCCGGGACGTCGGGCGTGGACCACAGGCCCATCCAGCCCAGCGCGTCCAGCTGCGGATAGCCCGCCTCGCGGAAGGTCGGCACGTCCGGCAGCTGCGGCGCGCGCTGGGGCGAGCTGACCGCATAGGCCTTGATCTTGCCGGACTTGATGAGGGGCAGCGAGGTCGCCAGGCCGTCGAACATCAGCGGCACGTGGTTGCCCATCACGTCGGCCAGCGCGGGCGTCGAGCCCTTGTAGCCCACGTGCGTGAGCTGGATGCCGGCGGCCTGGTTCAGTTGCAGTCCGAGCACGTGCGACAGCGTGCCGGGGCTGTAGGAAGCGTAATTGAGCTTGCCGGGGTTGGCCTTGGCATGGGCCACCAGCTCCTTCAGGTCCCTGGCGGGCATCGAGGGATGCGCCACCAGCACCAGGCCGCCGCGCGACAGCTCGGCCAGGGGGCGGATTTCCTTGCCCATGTCCCAGCGCAGCTTGACGATGTGCGGGATCTCGCTCACCAGCGAGTTCACGCCCACCAGCAGGGTGTGGCCGTCGCGCGGGGCCTGCAGCAGTTCACCCACCGCGATGGCGCCGGCGCCGCCCGGCTTGTTGTCGACGATGACCGGCTGGCCCAGCTCGCGCGCCAGCGGCTCGGAGACGAGCCGGGCCACCAGGTCGGCGCTGCCGCCGGCCGGGCCGGCCACCACGAGGCGCACGGGTTTCGTCGGCCAGGCCTGGGCCAGGCCCAGCCCGGGGGCGAGGGAGAGCAGGGCGGCGGACAGCAGCTGCCGCCGGGAGAGCGCGATACGGTTCATGGGTCTCGTTCCGGATTCGGGATTCAGGGGAGCCAGCGCAGGAGCAGCAGCGCCAGGGCGGCGAGGAACAGCGTCTCGCCGAGCATCAGCAGCACCGGCTTGATGCCGACGGTGGCCAGTTCCTTCAGGTGCGTCTTCATGCCGATGCCGGCGATCGAGATCACCAGGAACCAGCGCGAGACGTCGCTGCCGACGGCCTGCAGCGCATGCGGCACCCAGCCGGTGCTGTTGATCGCCACCAGCACGGCGAAGGCGACCGCGAACCAGGGCAGCAGCGGCGGGCGCTCGCCGCCTTCGGCGGCGCCGCTGCGCCGCGTCAGCAGCGAGGCGAACAGGATCACGGGCAGCAGCATGGCCACGCGCATCAGCTTGACCAGCGTGGCGACGTCGCCCGCCTCGGTGGAGATGCTGTAGCCGGCGCCGACGACCTGGGCGACGTCGTGGATCGTGCCGCCCAGGAACTTGCCCGCCACGGGCGCACTGAAGTCCAGCGCCTGCGTCACCATGGGATAGAGCACCATCGCCACGGTGGACAGCGCGGACACCACGATCACGGTGAACAGCGTCGCCTTGTCCTTTTGCGGGTGCGCCGGCAAGGCCGCCGACAGCGCCAGGGCCGCCGAGGCGCCGCAGATCGCGGTGGCACCGCCGGACAGCAGGCCGAACAGGGTCTGGAAGCCCATGAGGCGCGCGGCCAGCATGGACACGCCGATGGTCACCACCACGCAGACGATCACCAGGGCGATCGGGCCCCAGCCGAGCGCGACCACCTGGGCGATCGTGATGCGCAGGCCCAGCAGCGCGATGCCGACGCGCAGCACCTGCTTCGACGTGAATTCGATGCCGGGCTTGCAGGCGCCTTCGGTGGACAGGAAGTTCATCGCCATGCCGAGCAGCAGGGCGAACAGCATCACGGGCGCACCGTAATGCTCGGAGAGGAAGGCGGCGGCCGCCCCCACCACGCCGCAGGCCAGCAGGCCGGGCGCGAGGGTGCGCACGCGCGCCGACCCGAGCGAGACGCGGGCGGTCAGTTCCATGGTCAGGCCGACGGCAGCTTGTGGTCGCTGAACTGGTCGCGCAGCTTGTTCTTCTGCACCTTGCCGGTCGCGCCCAGCGGGATGCTGTCGACGAAGACCACGTCGTCGGGCGTCCACCACTTGGCGATCTTGCCGTCGTAGAACTTCAGCAGCTCGTTGCGCGACACGTCCGCGCCCGGCTTCTTCACCACCACCAGCAGCGGGCGCTCGTCCCACTTCGGGTGGCGTGCGGCGATGCAGGCGGCCATCGCCACCGCGGGGTGCGCCATCGCGATGTTCTCCAGGTCGATGGAGCCGATCCACTCGCCGCCGGACTTGATCACGTCCTTGCTGCGGTCGGTGATCTGCATGAAGCCGTCGGCGTCGACGGTGGCGACGTCGCCGGTGGGGAACCAGCCGTTGACCAGCGGGTCGCCGCCCTCGCCCTTGAAGTACTTCTGGATCACCCAGGGGCCGCGCACCAGCAGCTCGCCCGAGGCCTTGCCGTCGTGCGGCAGCTCGCGGCCTTCGTCGTCGACGATCTTCAGGTCGACGCCGAACACCGGCCGGCCCTGCTTGGCCTGGATGGCCAGGCGCTGCTCGGGCGGCAGCTTGAGCTGCTGCGGCTTGAGCACGCAGGCGGTGCCCAGCGGGCTGAGCTCGGTCATGCCCCAGGCGTGCAGCACGGCGACGTCGTAGCGGTCCTGGAAGGCCTGCATCATCGCCGGCGGACAGGCCGAGCCGCCGATGATGGTCCGGCGCATCGTGCTGAACTTCAGGTTGCCCGCTTCGACGTGCATCAGCAGGCCCTGCCACACCGTGGGCACGCCGGCGGACACCGTCACGCCTTCGGCTTCGAACAGCTCGTACAGGCTCTTGCCGTCCAGGAACGGACCCGGGAACACCAGCTTGGCGCCCACCATGCAGGCGGCATAGGGCAGGCCCCAGGCGTTGACGTGGAACATGGGCACCACGGGCAGGATGGTGTCCTTGGCCGACCAGCACAGCCCGTCGGGCAGGGCGCTGGCGTACGTGTGCAGGATGGTGGAGCGGTGGCTGTAGAGCGCGCCCTTGGGATTGCCGGTGGTGCCCGAGGTGTAGCACAGCGAGCTGGCGGTGTTCTCGTCGAACACCGGCCACTGGAACACGTCGCTCTGGGCCGCGACCAGGTCCTCGTAGCAAAGCAGGTTCGGGATGCTGGTGCTGGCGGGCATGCGCGAGCGATCCGTCATGGCCACGAAGGCCTTGATGGTCTTCACGCGGCCGGCCACCGCCTCGATCAGCGGCAGGAAGCTCAGGTCGAAGAACAGCACTTCGTCCTCGGCGTGGTCGGCGATCCAGACCACCTGGTCGGGATGCAGGCGCGGATTGAGCGTGTGCAGCACGGCGCCGGAGCCCGACACCGCGTAGTACAGCTCCATGTGGCGGTAGCCGTTCCAGGCCAGCGTGGCCACCCGGCCGCCGAACTTGACGCCCAGCGCCGCGACGGCGTTGGCCATCCTGCGCGCGCGGGCGGCGAGCTCGCGGTAGGTGTAGCGGTGGATGTCTCCCTCGACGCGGCGCGAGACGACCTGCTGGTCGCCGTGGTGGCGCTCGGCGTGCGTGAGGAGGGAGGAAATCAGCAGTTGCTGCTGCATCATGGAGCCGTTCATGGCGTTTTCCTTGGAGGTCAGGGCGCCTCGGCGGCACGGGCCGCGTCGGCTTCATAGGTGCGGCCCGCGCGCAGGAAGGCGAGGGCGGCGAGGATGGAGAAGAAGGGCATCGCGGCCAGCGCCAGAGGCAGGCCCCAGGCGTCCGACAGGGTGCCGGCGATCAGGGGACCGGCGGCCAGGCCGAACAGGTTCTGGAACAGCGCCAGCACCGAGGAGCCCGTGGCCCGCACGCCGGGGTGGATCACGTCGATGACCACCGCCGACACGGGGCCGACGGAGCAGGTCATGACGAAGCCGCCGGCGGCGATCAGGCCGAACTGCGCGCTGGGCGAGATCGCCCAGCCCAGCGCCGGCAGGCCCAGGGCCAGCGCCAGCACCACCAGCGACAGCAGGCACAGGGCCGCCATCGCCAGCAGCTTGTTGCGCGGTCGGTGCGCGCCGGCGCGGTCCACCATCGCGCCCCAGGCGACGCTGCCCACGGCGCCGCACAGCACGATCAATGCGGCGCGCACGCCGGCCTGCTCCGGCGCGAGACCGTGCACGCGGTTGAAGAAGCTGGGCAGCCAGGACCACACGGCGGAGACGACGATCAGCTGCGCCGCGCCGCCGATGCACACGAACAGCATCGTGGGCGAGCGGCTGAGGGCCTTGGCGACGTGCCGCAGCACGCCGCCGGCCGACTGCGTGGCCTTGTCGAGCGTGGGCGTGAGCGCCACGGTGCGGTAGTCGCGGACCTTCAGGTACAGCAAGGCCAGCACCAGTCCGGGCACGCCCACCACGCCGAAGGCCGCCTGCCAGCCCCAGCGCGCGGCGATCAGGCCGCCCAGCATCACGCCCAGCACGGAGCCGACCGAGGCGCAGGCGAAGAAGCCCGCCATCAGCGCGCCGCGCAGGCGCTGCGGGAAGTGGCTGGCGATCAGCGCCGCGCCCACCGAGCCGTAGCCCGCTTCGCCGAGGCCGACGGCCGCGCGGCCCGCCAGCAGCTGGCTGTAGCTGCGCGTGAACATGCAGGAGATGCTCGCGATGCTCCAGATCACGGCCATCGTGACGATGCTCTTCACCCGGCTGGCGCGGTCCGCGAACAGGGCCACGGGCAGCGCGCCCAGGGCCACCGTCAGCGAGACGACGGAGACCAGCGCGCCGAGCTGGGTGTCGCTGAGGCCCCAGGCCGTCTTCATGTGCGGGAACAGGGACACGATCACCTGCCGGTCCACGTAGTCCACCACCATGAGCCCGAGGGTCATGGCGTAAGCGAACCAGGCGGCGCCGCGCGTGAACAGGTACGCATCGTCCGAAACCGGCCGCGCGTCGATGGAGGTCAGCTGGATGCTCATGGCACGAGCACCGTGGCGCCGGTGGTGCGGCGCGATTCGAGGGCGCGGTGCGCCTCGGCGGCGTCCGCCAGCGCATAGGTCTGGCTGGGCTCGCTCCTGATCTTGCCGGCGAGCACGAGGTCGAACAGCTCCTTGGCCATCCCGAGCATGTGCGCGCGCGGCGTCGCATAGTGGATCATGGCCGGGCGCGTCACCCAGATGGAGCCCTTCACCGCCAGCAGCATGGTGTCGATCACCACCGGGCCGGAGCTGGTGCCGTTGCTCACCAGGTGGCCGCGCGGCTGCAGGCTGTCCAGCGAGGCCATGAGCGTGTCCTTGCCCACGGAGTCGTAGACCACCGGAACGCCCTTGCCGTCGGTGAGTTCGCGCACGCGCTTGGCGATGTCCTCGCGCGCGGTGACGATCACCTCGGCACAGCCATGCGCCTTGGCGATGGCCGCCTTCTCGTCGGTGCTGACGGTGCCGATCATGCGCACGCCCAGGGCCTTCGCCCACTGGCAGGCGATCAGGCCCACGCCGCCGGCGGCCGCGTGGTACAGGATGGTCTCGCCGCCCTGGAGGGGGAAGACCTGGCGGAACAGGTACTGCGCCGTCATGCCCTTCATCATCAGCGTGGCCGCGGTGGCGTCGGTGACGCCATCGGGCAGCGGGATGAGCACGTCGGCCGGCATCACGCGCACGTCGGAGTACGCGCCTTGCGGGCCCAGCAGGTAGCCCACGCGGTCGCCCGGCTGGACGTCGGTGACGCCGGCGCCCACGGCTTCCACCACGCCGACGGCGTCGGAGCCGAGGCCGTTGGGCAGCGCGAGCGGGTAGCGGCCCGTGCGGAAGTAGGTGTCGATGAAGTTGACCGCGACGTACTTGTGGCGCACGCGCGCCTGGCCCGGTCCGGGCTCGCCGACGCTGACGTCCTCGAGGCGCAGGACCTCGGGGCCGCCGGTTTCATGAATGCGGATGGCTCGCGCCATGCTTGTCTCCTTGTTCGTTAGTGGCGCCCGCGTCAGGCGCGGACGGGATCGCGTTGCGCGAGCTGCGCGATGAAGGCGTGCGCCAGCGGCCAGGGGCCGTAGCCGGAGGAAGGGTTCAGGTGGCCGACTTCGCCCAGGTCGACCAGTTCGCTGCCCCAGTCGCGCGCGAGCAGCGCGACGCGCGACCACTCGCCGAGCGGGTCGTTGCGGCTGGCGACCACGATGCTGCGGAAGGGCAGCGTGCGGCGCGGCACCGGCAGCCAGCCGCCGGCCTGCAGCGCCTCCAGCGTGGGATAGCCCGCCGGCATCGGCTTGTCGAAGTCGGGCGGCGTGGCCAGCAGGGCGCCGAGCACGCGCCGCCGGGTCCGCAGCGCCCAGTGGGCGACCATGATGCAGCCGCCGCTGTGCGCGACGATGACCAGCGGACCCTGCACCTGCTGCGCGGCGTGTTCGATCGCCTCCACGCGCTTGCTGCAGTCCAGGTCTTCACGGCCCATGGGCGGCACCGTGAGCACCCGCGGCAGCTCTTGCGCGAGCAGGGTCTGCCAGTGCTGCTCGACGTGGTCGCGCAGTCCCGGGACGATGAGGACCGTGGCCGGGTCCTGGTCCGCCGCCATGCTCAGGCCGCCTTGCGCAGGAAGCCCTGCTGGCGCCCCTTGGCGTTGGGGGCGAAACCGTTGGCGGCCAGCGTCTCTTCCACGGTCTCGTAGAAGACGCCGATCTTGCAGATCTTGCGCGCTTCCTTGCCGGTGGCGACCTCGCGGCCGAACTCGCGGGAGATGCGCACCAGCTGCTCGATCTGCTGCACGGTCGTCATCTTGGCCGTGCGCGACTGGTTCCACAGGTTGTCCTCGATGCCGCAGCGCACGTGCAGGCCCATCGCGATGCCCATCATGTTGATCGGCAGCACGTTGCGCATGCTGGACTCCACGGTCAGCATGGTGCCGTCTGGAATGGCGCGCACGAAGTTGGCCAGGCTGTAGATCGTCGGCTGGTCCATGCCGCCGCCGATCGCCACCCAGTTGCACACCAGCGGGCCCTTGTAGATGCCGCGGCGGATCAGGCGCTCGACCGTCTCGTAGCTGTTGATGTTGTAGAACTGGAAGGCGCTCTGGATGCCGGCCTTGCTCAGGCGCCGCACGTGCTCCTCGAAGAAGCTGGGGGTCGAGGGCACGACCATGTTGGCGTAGGCGTGGTTGTTCTCCGGCTCGGCGAGCGAGGTCCCGGCGATGTCCTCCACGTCCATCTGCTCGACGACGTTCATCTGCGAGGTGTTGACGGTCACGGTCACCTGGTCCGGCTTGGGGTCCAGTTCCGCCAGCATGTGGCGGGTGTCGTCGGACAGCCACTTGGCCGCGGCGCCGTCGGTTTCCGGCGCGAAGGAGATCGAGCCCCCCACCTGGATGATCATGTCGGGCACGGCCTTGCGCACGCCGGCGATCAGCTCGTTGAACTTCGACAGCTTCTTGGAACCCTTGCCATCGAGCTCGCGCACGTGCAGGTGCAGCACCGTGGCGCCGGCGTTGTAGCAGTCCACCGCCTTCTGCACCTGCGCTTCCATCGTGACCGGGATGTCCTGCGGGAAGTCGGAAGGGATCCACTCCGGGCCATAGGGCGCGGCGGTGATGACCAGCTTGTCCTGGTTTTCGGGGAACAGGGAACCGTCGAGGAAATTCATCGCTTGTCCTTGGGATGTGTGACGTTGGTGGGGCGGGTCAGAAGGTGGCTTCGCCGATGATCCCGGCGCGTTCCATCTTGCGGTGGCAGGGCGGGTAGTCCATGACGGCGTAGTGCTGCGTCGACCGGTTGTCCCACATCGCCATGCTGTTGGGCTTCCAGCGGAAGCGGACCTGGTACTCGGGGATGGAGGCCTGCGAGACCAGGTAACGCAGGAGGTCGCTCGCGCCGTGCGTGTAGTCCTGGCCGTAGCGCACGTTCTCCGCCGTGTGGAAGTTCGTGAAGTGCGTGGTGAAGGCGTTGACGAACAGGATCTTCTCGCCGGTCTCGGGGTGCGTGCGCACCACCGGGTGCTCCGCGTCCGGGAACTGGACGTGCAGCGCCAGCCGCTTTTCCACCGGCATGGCGGCGCCGAAGCTGGCCTCGATGCTGTGGCGCGCGCGCAGGTTCGCGATCCGGTCCTTCACCGTGGCGGGCAGCTTCTCGTACGCCAGCACCATGTTGGCCCACATCGTGTCGCCGCCCACCGGCGGGCACTCCACGCAGCGCAGCACGCAGCCGAAGGGCGGCTTCTCGCGCCAGGTGGCATCGGTGTGCCAGGAGTTCTCGTAGCGGTCGTTGGGCTGCTCGGGCGACTTGTAGATGCGCACGAGGCCCGGGTTGTCCGGGTCGCTGCCGGCCACGGGGTGGTCCTCCAGCTCGCCGAAATGGCGGGCGAAGGCCACGTGCTCGGCACGGGTGATGTTCTGGTCGCGGAAGAACACGACGCGGTGCTGCAGCAGCAGCGCGCGGATTTCGGCGACGAGTTCCGGGTCGCGCGAGGCGACCCCGAGGTTCACGTCGAGTTCGGCGCCGATCGCGCAGGTGAGCGGCTCGACCCGGATCGAACGGGAACGGGTGGAAAGGACGGCAGGGGCCGCGGCGCGGCTTGTCTCCTGGGTGGTGAGCATCTTGGCTTCTCCTTGGGGATGCGCCAAGAGTAGGCAGCGGGGGCCCTCCACGTCCCCCCATCGCAGAGGGGGCCGGCGCCTACAAGGAGGAGGCGTCGGCCAGCAGGCCGAGGATGCGCGCGCGCGAGACGACCTGCTTGCGCGTGCCGGCATCCAGCTTGGCGAACAGGTTTTTCATGTGCCACTTGATGGTTTCCTCGCCGACCTGCATCGCCAGTCCGATTTCCTTGTTGGACAGGCTGCGCGCCAGCAGCTCGAGCACCTCGCGCTCCTTGGGCGTGAGCACCATGCTGGGGGTCGCTTTCGGCTGCAGGGCGGGCCGGCCGTTGACCGGCACCGGCGGTGCGGCGGCGCGCGCCGGCGCCGGCGGGCTGGCGTTGCGCAGCCAGTCGGCCAGCGCGGGATGGGCGTCCGTGAAGACGCGCTGCAGGCCGCAGGCCTCCGCCAGGCCGAAGGCCTCCTGCATGAGGCCCTGCGCCCGTTCACCGCAACGGTCGAGCACCCAGGCGCGCAGGCCGAGGGCCTCGATGCGCACGCGGCCCTGGCGGGTCTGGCGCGCGATGGCCTCCGCCTGCGCCAGCGGCTGCACGGCCGTGCGCCAGTCCTGCGCGGCAATGGCCGCGTAGCCTTGCGCCAGCAGCCGCATGCCGTCGACCGGACGCTGCCAGAGCGGACCGTCGGGGATGCCCGGCTCGGCCAGCACCGCGTCCATCTGGCGGCAGAGGTCGCGGCAGGTTTCGCTGCGAAAGCGCCGTGCGTGCAGCCGCACCTGTTCGGCCAGGCTGGCGATGCGCAGCCGCGGCAGGCGCCGGGCCATGCCGACCGCGTCGAGCGCGCCCAGCAGTTCGAGCGCGCGATGCTCGTTCTGGCTGGCCACCGCCATGCGCGCGAGGGCACGGTACGCCAGCAGCACACAGTCGGCCAGCCCGCAGCGCTCGAGCACGTCCAGCCGGTTCGCGAGCAGGGCCTGGGCTTCGGCGGGCTGGTCGCGTTCCCAGGCCGCGGCGGCCAGCAGGGCGGCGAGGTTGACGGCGAGCGGGCTGCGCCGGCCCAGGTCGGCGTCGGTGCCGGCCAGCGCCGGGCGCAGCATCTGCTCGGCCAGCAGGACCTGGCCCTCCCACAGGTAGCTCAGCGAGATGATGAGGTCGCCCCAGCGGTTGAGGTGCTCGGACGAATTGCCTTCGCTGCGCGGCCCCTGCTGCTGCCGCAGGCGGGCCAGCGCCGGCTCGCCCTGCAGCAGCGCGCGCATGGCCAGGCGGTTCGCGTGGATCTGGCGCAGGCGCGTGTCGGCGCCGGGGGGCGCCTCCGGCCAGGGCTCGTGCAGCGCGACGAAACGGTCGGGATCGTCGGCGAACATGGCCGCGCCGCCGAGGATGAGCGCGCACTCCCAGCGCAGGCTCGCGTCGGCGGCGGGGCCGGGCTGTTCCAGCAGGCGGGCGACCAGCCGGCTCGCTTCCTCGTGCCGTTCGCTGATCGCCAGCGACCAGGCCCCGGCCAGCAGCAGGCGCGGCCGCCGCTCCAGTTCTCCCGCGGGCAGGCGCTGCACCCAGTCGAGCACCGTCGCCTGCCGGCCCTGCACGACCATCAGCTCGTAGAGGCTGCGCTCGGCGAGTTCATAGGCCTTCTGCTCCTGGCCGGAGGCGAGCGCCTGCTGCGCGGCGGCGTCCAGCAGGCCTTGCTCGGCCAGCCATTCCGCGGCCCGCGCGTGCAAGGCGCGGATCTCCTCGGCGGGGAAGGCCTTCAGCCGCTCGCGCAGCGCTTCGCCCGCGAGCGAGTGCAGCCGCAGCCAGTCGGAGTGTTCGGAGGCGACGAACACCGGCGTGTCGCGCAGCAGGCGCGCGAGGCGCTGGCGCGAGCCGCCTTCGGGCACCAGCGTGTCGCACAGGTCGGGGTGCAGCGGGTCGGCGATGGAAATGCGCGTGAGGAAGTCGAGGTCGCCGGGGTCCAGGTTGCCCAGCAGGTATTCCAGCAGCTGCGAGCGCAACGCGCCGCCCTGCGCCGGAAGGCGCGGCAGCTCCGGCCGCGCGCCCGGAGCCGTCATCGACAAGGCCAGCTGCAGTCCGAGCGGCCAGCCTTCGGCCATCTCGTGCAGGCGGGCGGCCGCATCGGCGTCGACCGCATCGCCGAAGCGGTTGCGCGCGAGCTGCAGGGTCTCCTCCAGCGTGAAACGCAGCTGCGCCGTGCCCACGACCACGCACTGGCCGTAGGCGACCAGGTCCTCCAGATCGAGCTGGCAATCGGTGCGCGCCGCGACGATGCAGCGCAGGTTGGGCGGCGCATTGCGCAGCAGGTAGGCGAGCGCATCGCGCGTGGCGGCTGGCAGGCGGTCGGCTTCGTCCACCACCAGCACCAGGTTCAGCGCGCTCTGGGCGACCTCCGCCAGCCACGCGGTGACGCCGTCGACGCCCGCCGGGCTGCCGGCCTGCAGCAGCGCGTGTCCGAAGGTGGGCCGCCCGGCGCCCACGCGCACGGACAGGGCCAGCGCCTGCACGAACCGGGCCGGGCTGTCCTCGGGTTGTCCCAGCAGCCAGGCAACCGCGGCGCCGTGCGACAGGTGCTCGCGCCGCCACTGCGCGAGCAGCAGGGTCTTGCCGAAACCTGCGGGGGCCTGCACCAGGACCACCGGATGTTCTCCCAGCGCCCGCTCGCTGCCCGCGAGCGCGGCGCGTGCGATGGCCTCGCGCGGTGCGCGCGGGGGCGTTACCTTCAGCAGCAAGTCGGTGCTGGCGGCGCTGGCGGGCGGGGGCACGGGACGGTCCGGAATGAATACGAATGGTAGCGCGCCGCGGCCGCTTCTCCCCCCCAGCGTGGGGAGGCCTTTGGGGCAATGGCGCTCCTAATCTGCCGGTGCTGGCGGTCCTCCGCCCGGAGCCTTCATGTACCGCCATATCCTCGTTCCCCTGCACTCGGCCGATCGCGCCTTCGACACGGTGGGCCGGGCGCTCGCGCTCGCGCGGCCGCTCGATGCACGCGTGACCTTCTTCCACGTCGTCGTGGAGGAAGACGCCCACGAGGACGCGCCGCTGCTGCGGACGCTGGCCGCGCCGGAGCTGCGCGACAGCCAGCGCACCGGGCGCGCGCGCGAGCTGCTGTCCAAGGCGGAAGCGGGCGCACGCGCGCTGGGCGTGCCCTGCGACGCGCGCTGGACCCGCGGCCGGAGTGCCGAGACCGCGACCCTCGCGGCCGCCGGGACGCTCGGCTGCGACGTGTTGTTCGTCGCCCCGGAGGCGGCCGAATGCAGCGCCGGCGGCATAGGCGCGCTGTCCCTGTCCGCACTCGCCGGTGCCGGCCTGCCGGTGCTCGTGGCACCCGTGATGCCGCCCGCGGCCGGGCAGCGCGCGCTCGCGGTGATCCGCGACGAGCACCGGGCGCTGGGAGCCGTGATCCACGCCTGCATGAGCCTGCTCGCCGCGTCGCGCGAAGCCGGAACCCCGGTGGACCTGCTCGCTCTGGGCGCGGCGCTGTCGGCGCTGCGCTCGCCGCCCCTGGGCCTGCACCACGCGAAGGAGGAGCAGCACCTGTTCGGCCGGCTGCGCGCGCGCAGCCAGGACTTCGACACCGAGCTCGACGAGCTGCAGCGCCAGCACGTGCGCGACCAGGCCTTGCTTGACGAACTCGCGATGCGGCTGCACCTGCTCGAAGACGCGGCCGGCCTCCCGGCGCGGCTGGCCGCCAGCCGCGCGCTGGAAGACGCGATGGGGCGCTTCGCGGAGCTGCACTGGGAGCACATGGGCCGGGAAGAGGCCGTCGTGATTCCCGCGGCGCGCGCGCTGCTGGCGCCCGAAGACTGGGCGGCCCTGAACGCCGTCTTCGCCCATGCCCCTTCCGGCAACGCGGAGCTGGATTTCCGCCAGCTGCTCGCGCGCCTGTCCCCTTGATGGAGAAGTCTTGATGTCCCGCCTCGGTATCGCCACCCGCCTGTGGCTGCTCGTCATCCTCCTGCTCGCCGCGACGGCGATCGTCGCCGGGCTTGGCGCCCTGCAGGTGCGCGGCGCGCATGCGCAGCACGCGCAGGACCTCGCGCGGATGCGCGCGCTGGTCGGCTCCTTGACGCAGGTGCAGGCCGCGCCGCCCGAGCTGCGCGCCGAGCTGCAAGCCGTGGCGCAGCGCGCCGGCGACGAGGAAGCGCGCCTGCTCGCCCGCAGCGCCGCCCAGGGACGCGAGGTCCTGCTGCTGCAGGCCGGCGTCTTCCTGCTGGCGCTGGCCGCGTCCGGGCTGTTCGCCGCGCTGCTGGTGGGCAGCGTGCGCCGGCCGCTGCGCGAGGTGATCGTCGCCGCCATGCGCATCGCCAACGGGGACCTCAGCACCCGCGTGCGCGTCTACGGCAAGAACGAGGCGGCGCGCCTGCTGCAGGCCACGGCCGCGATGACCGAGCAGCTGCGCAACCTCGTGCTCGAAGTGGCGCAACGCGCGCGCATCGTCGCGGACACCAGCGCCCAGGTCGCCCAGGGCCACATCGACCTGTCGCAGCGCACCGAGGAACAGGCCACGACGCTGGAGCAGACGGCGAGCCAGATGGAGGAGCTGACCTCCACGGTGGCGCAGAACGCGGACAACGCCCGCCGCGCCAGCCGGCTGGCGGGCGAGGCCGCGGCGCTGGCCACGCGCGGCGGCGAGGTGGTGGGCCAGGTGGTGCACACCATGGGCCGCATCTCCGGGTCGAGCGGGCGCATCGCGGAGATCACCGGGGTGATCGACGGCATCGCCTTCCAGACCAACATCCTGGCGCTGAATGCCGCCGTGGAAGCGGCGCGGGCCGGCGAGCAGGGCCGCGGCTTCGCGGTGGTCGCCGGCGAGGTGCGCACCCTGGCCGAGCGCTGCGCGCAGGCGGCGCGCGAGATCAAGGCGCTGATCGGCGCCTCCGGCGAGGACGTCCAGAGCGGCGCGCAGCTGGTGGACACGGCCGGCACGGCGATGCAGGACGTGGTCCAGGCGGTGCGCGAAGTCAGCGCCGTCGTGGCGGAGATCGCCGCGGCGAGCGAGGAGCAGAGTGCCGGCATCGGCCAGGTGAACACCGCCGTGGCGCAGATGGACAACGTCGTGCAGCAGAACGCGGCGCTGGTGGAAGAGGCGACCGCCGCCATGGACTCGATGCGCGAGCAGGCCCGCGCCCTGCTGGAAGCGGTCAGCCGCTTCCATCTCGGCGACGCGGCCGACCCGGCCACGCCGCCCGCGCAGCAGCCGGTGCGCGCCGGCTGGCAGGGCGCCTAGCGAAGCCGGTGCCGGGCGCGATCGCGGCAGCCCTCAGGCGGGCTTGCGGGCCAGCATGAACAGCAGCGAGCCCGTGCCCGCCACCAGCGCGAGCAGCGTGAAGCCGATGCGGTAGTGGCCGCTGGCGTCGGCGAAGATGCCGGCGATCAGCGGGCCGGCCACCTGGCCGAGCGAGACCAGCACCGCCGACAGGCCCAGGATCATGCCGATGGACTGCAGGCCGAAGTAATCGGCGCGCAGCGCCTGCATGAAGGGCCCGCGCAGGCCCCAGGCTGCGCCGTGCAGCAGCGCGAAGGCGCCCAGCATCAGCGGGTGGACCGCCCAGGTCAGCATCAGCAGGCCCGCCATGTGGGCGAGCATGCAGCCGGCGGCGACGTGGCGCTTGTTCCAGCGGTCGCCCATCGCGGCGCCCAGCAGCACGCCGCCGGCCTGCGACAGCGTCATGAGGGTGATCACGAACCCGGCCTGCGGCAGCGTGTAGTGCAGGCCTTCCTTGATGTGCGAGATGGCGTGGACGTTGACCGCCGTCACGACCAGCAGGGCGAAGGCATGGCCCACGCCGAGCAGCCAGAAGGCGCGCGTGCGCAAGGCCTCGGCGGCGGTGAAGCTGCGCTCGCGTGCCGGCATGGTGCCGCCCAGCGTGGGCTCGTCGGGCGCAGGCGCCGGCTCGCCGTCCATGGTCTCGCCGATTTCCGCCGGGTTGCGCCGCACGATGCGTGCCAGCGGCAGGCCCACGGCCAGGAAGATCATGCTGGACGCGAACGCCACGTGCTGCCAGCCGAATTTCTGCATCGCCCAGGCCACCAGCGGCGCCGCGACGCCGCCCAGCGCGAGGCCCAGGCTCATGAGCGACAGCGCCCGCGCGCGCCAGCGCCGGAACCAGTGCACCAGCGCGACCGAGAAGGGGAAGTAGCCGCAGAAGCTGGTGCCGACCACGATCAGCAGCACCGCGCCGTAGAAGCCGGGCAGCGTCTCGACGCGGCTGAAACAGAAGAAGCCCGTCGCCAGCACGACGAGCCCGCACTGCACCAGGCGGCGCGGCCCGAAGCGGTCAACCAGCCATCCCAGCAGCGGCCCGAGCAGCGCGCCTTCCACCACCTGCAGCGCCGCGCCGCCGGCCAGTGCCGTCTTGCTCCAGCCCTTCTGCTCCGACAGGATCGCGACGTAGGCCCCGAACGCCTGCACCAGCAAGGCGGAATGCAGGAAGTGGATGGCGGCGCCGGCGAAGGAGATGCGCCAGCCGTAGAAGAGTTTCAAGCGAAGGCCCGGTGTTGCGGGCGCAGTGTAGCGGCGGGAAGCTGCGCGCCCGCGGCGTCCGTTGCGGCAGCAAGACGCGCGCTGCGCGGCCGCGGGCCGTGCGCGGATCAGCGCGTGCGGCTGATCCCGTCGACCACCATCCGCGAGCCGGAGGCGACCAGCACCACCTCACCGCCAAGCTGCACGTAGCGGTGGCCCGGCGGCAGTTTCGGCAGGCTGGCCAGCAGGCCGCGCGGCACTTCCGCGACCGCGGCCCCGCGCGGCATCGGCTCGCCGATCTTCCAGCCCGCGCTGGCGGCGGGTGCGGGGTGCTCCGTGTAGTACTTGCGTACGGCGGCCCGGTGCCGGTCGCCGAAATAGGCGCCCGCACCCAGCGGCTTGCGCGCGAAGTGCGTGCCGACGCCGACTTCGCTCAGGCGCATGCCGGGATCGGCGCGGTCGTCCAGCGCCTGCTTGGGGACGTGCCGCGCGGCATTCGCATCCTGCGCCGGCGGCGATGACGTGGTCGGGCCTACGACCTTGCGCACCGCGGAGGGCCGGGGTGCAGGCTCGGGCGTTCTTGCGGCTTGGGTCGGCGTGCCCCGCGCCGGGACGATCTTGTCGAGCGGCCGGCCGACCACGGCGGGTGCGACCGGGTCCGGCATGGGCGACTCGGCCAGGACGACCGGTGCGGCCACGAGCAGCAGGACGCCGGGCAGGAGCGACAGGCGGGGCATCACGGGCATGGGTTTCCTCGAAAGCGGCTGGTGCCGCCGAACCGGACTTTGAGGTCAGCCATGGGGACGGGGCTGTGCGTCCGTGCCCGTTTTGCGGGTCGGACGGCACCGCTAGTGGTAGCCCTGGCCCGGCTCCAGCTTGCCGCGGAAGAGGTAGAACACCACGGCCGTGTAGCCCAGGATGAGGGGGATGAGGATGGCCGCACCGACGAGGTAGAAGATCTGCGTGGTCGGGTGCGAAGCCGCATCCCACACCGTCATCACCGGCGGCACCAGGTAAGGCACGTTCGAAACGACCAGCCCGGCGAAGGCCAGCAGGAAGATCATCGTCGCGCTCACGAAGGGCAGGACGGCGCCCTTCCTGCGGATGCCCCACCAGCACAGCCAGGCGAAGAGCAGGGTCGCCGCAGGCACCGGCGCCAGCAACAAGGTGTTCGGGAAGCCGAACCAGCGCTCGCGGATGCGCGGGAACTGCAGCGGCGTCCAGATGCTGACGACGGCGATGAACGCCAGCAGCGCCAGCAGCAAGGGCAGCGCCAGCCGGCGCGCGCGCTCCTCGACCGGGCCGGAGGTCTTGAGCAGCAGCCAGGTCGCGCCGAGCAAGGCATAGCCCACCGTGACCCCGGCGCCGCACATGACGGTGAAGGGCGAGAGCCACCACCAGGGCGTGCCCGCGAACTGCCCGTCGCGCACGGGGATCTCCTCCAGGATGCCGCCGAGGACGAGGCCTTGGGCGAAGGCGGCGAGCGTGGAGCCGGCGGCGAACGCGATGTCCCACTTGCGGTGGTGCGGCTTGGCGACCCAGCGGAACTCGAAGGCGACGCCGCGGAAGATCAGCGCCAGCAGCAGCACGATCACCGGCATGTACACCGCCGGCAGGATCACGCCGAAGGCCTTGGGGAAGGCGGCCCACAGGGTCACACCGCCCAGCACCAGCCAGGTCTCGTTGCCGTCCCAGAAGGGCGCGACCGAGTTCATCACGAGGTCGCGGTCGGCTTCCTGCGGATAGAACGGAAAGAGCATGCCGATGCCCAGGTCGAAGCCGTCGAGCACCACGTACATGACCACGGTGAAGCCCAGCGTCAGCGCCAGCAGCACCGGCAGCAGTTCGCCGACCTGCGACTGGTTCATGCCGGCACCGCCTCCTTGCGATCGGGCTGGCCGCCGGCCAGCGGCCGGTTGGGCAGCGTGTCGGGGCCGGGCAGGGCGGCGTGCGGGCCCCTGCCGATCATGCGGTGCACGTACCAGATGCCCACCGAGAACACGACGAAGTAGACGAGCACGAACAGCAGCAGCGAGACCAGCACCTGCGAGGCGGCCACCGGCGACATGGCGTCCGCCGTGCGCAGCACGCCGTAGGCGATCCAGGGCTGGCGGCCGATCTCGGTGACCATCCAGCCGGCCAGCAGCGCGACGAAGCCGACCGGCCAGGAACGCGCCAGCAGCTGCAGGAACCAGCGCGCGCCTTCGATGCGGCGGCGCCAGAGCAGCCAGCAACCGAGCCAGCCGGCCGCGATCATCAGGAGTCCCAGGCCCACCATCAGGCGGAAGCTGAAGAACACGGGCGCCACGGGCGGACGGTCCCGGCGCGGATACTCCTTCAGGCCCTTCACCCGGCCGTCGATGTCGTGCGTGAGGATCAGGCTGCCCAGGCGCGGGATCGCGATCTCGGCGTGGTTGCGTTCCTGCGCGCTGTCCGGCCAGGCGAACAGGACCAGGTCCATCGGCCCCTTGTCTTCCCAGTGCGCCTCGATGGCCGCGATCTTGGCCGGCTGGTGCTTCAGCGTGTTGAGCCCATGCAGGTCGCCCACCACCGCCTGCAGCGGCGCCAGGATCGCGAGCATGCCCAGGCCCATGCGCAGCATCGTCATCGCCTCCTCGCGGAAGCGCCCGCCCAGCAGGTAGCGCGCGCCGGTGGCCGCCACCACGAGCGAGGTCGTGAGGTAGGTGGCGATCATCATGTGCGCGAAGCGGTAGGGGAAGCTGGGGTTGAAGATCACCTCGAACCAGGACACGGGATAGGTCACGCCGTTCTCGATGGCGAAGCCCGCGGGCGTCTGCATCCAGCTGTTCGCCGCCAGGATCCAGAAGCCGGAGAGAGCCGTGCCCAGCGCGACGAGCACCGACGCCAGGGTGTGCAGCCAGGGCGGGAAGCGGTTCCAGCCGAACAACATGATCCCGAGGAAGCTCGCCTCCAGGAAGAAGGCGGTGAGCACCTCGTAGGCGAACAGCGGCGCCAGCGTGTTGCCCACGACCTGGCTGAAGCGGCCCCAGTTCGTCCCGAGCTGGTATTCGATGACGATGCCGGACACCACGCCCATGGCAAAGGACACCGCGAAGATCTTGGTCCAGAAGCGCGCCAGCGTGTGCAGGTGCCGGCGCCCGGTCCACAGCCAGCGGATCTCCAGCGTGGCGATGAAGGCGGACAGCCCGATGCTGAACGCCGGGAAGATGATGTGGAAGGAGATGGTGAACGCGAACTGGACGCGCGACAGCAGCGTGGCGTCGATGCCGAACACGGTCTCCATGCACGTCCCTTTCGCGGTGAAGGGCGATGCTAGCAACGGCCTGCGCGGCCTTGGGGCGCTATTCGGCGTTGCGCAGTGCTGCCGGCGACAGGCCGGTCCACAGCCGGAACGCGCGCGAGAAACTCTTCTCGTTGCGGAAGCCCACGGCGGCGGCCACCTGCTTGACCGGCTTGTCGGTGCGGTAGAGCAGGTCCTTCGCGCGCTCCAGCCGTACCTCGTCCTTCAGCTGCTGCAGGCTGGCGCCTTCTTCCTTCAGCTGGCGGTGCAGCGTGCGCGGCGACACGTGCAGCAGCGCCGCGAGCGCCTCGGCGCTGTGGCTGCGCTCGGGATGCGCGGCGAGCGCCTGCCGCACCTGCGGCACCAGCAGCCGGTCGCGGCGGTACTGGCGCACGGTGATGGACAGGGCCCGCGGCAGCATCTGCGCCAGCGCCTTCTCGTCGCGCCGCAGGGGCAGCGTGAGGTACTGCGCGTCGAAGCGGATCTGCGCCTGCGCCGCGTCGAAGGACAAGGGCGCCGGGAACATGTGCGCATAGGCGGCCGCGTGCGGCGGCGCCGGGTACGGGAAGGCGGCGGCAAGCAGCGGGATGCGCGAATCGATGTACCAGCAGGCCAGGCCGTGCACGTTGCGCAGCAGGAAGGCCAGGCTCAGTTCGCGCACCTCGGCGGGCAGGGAGGCGCGTTCCTCGACCGCGATCGTCGCGACATTGCCGCCGACCGTCAGTGCGAGCGCCACGTCGTCGGTGAGCAGGCCGTGGTGGCGGCACCAGCGCCGCAGCGCCACCTCCAGCGTGGGCGCGCTGAGCGAGGCGCGCGCCAGCATCCCGTAGCTGCCCCAGGGCAGGCGGCGGCCGAAGGCGCCCAGGCCTTCGTCGTCCAGTTCCTGCATGGCCGCGGCGGACAGCAGTTCCATCTGGCGGGCGGTCATGCGACCGTCGGGCTGCTGCAGGGCGGCTGGCGTGATCTGTGCCAGGCGCAAGGCCCCATCCGGGCGCCGGCCGCGGCCCCGGTAGGCCGCCACGATCGCTCGCGCGAAGGCCATCGGCGTGGCGGCGGCGGGGGGCGGGGCGGGCGCGCGGGAGGCCATGCGGCAAGTGTAGTGGGCTGGCAGGATTTGCAACCTGTGGGGCAAACCGCGCGCGGCGGGTCCGGCTTAAGCTCGCTCGCATGACGATCCTGGAGACCCAGCTCAATCCCCGCTCCGCGGACTTCCAGGCCAACGCCGCCGCCATGCAGGCGCTGGTGGAGGACCTGAACACCCAGGTCGCGCTGCATGCGGCGGGCGGTGGCGAGGCGGCCCGCAAGAAGCATTCGGACCGGGGCAAGCTGCCGCCGCGCGAGCGGGTGCAGATGCTGCTGGACCCGGGCACGCCTTTCCTGGAGATCGCGCCGCTGGCCGCGCACGGCATGTACCTGGAGAAGGGCGGCGTCATGGCCGCGCCCTGCGCCGGCATGATCGCGGGCATCGGCCGGGTGAGCGGCATCGACTGCATGGTGGTGTGCAACGACGCCACCGTGAAGGGCGGCACCTATTACCCCATGACGGTGAAGAAGCACCTGCGGGCGCAGGAGATCGCGGCCCAGAACCGCCTGCCCTGCATCTACCTCGTCGATTCGGGCGGCGCCAACCTGCCGAACCAGGACGAGGTCTTTCCCGACCGCGAGCACTTCGGCCGCATCTTCTACAACCAGGCCAACCTGTCCGCGCAGGGCATCGCGCAGATCGCCGTGGTGATGGGCTCGTGCACCGCGGGCGGCGCCTACGTGCCCGCGATGAGCGACGAGACCATCATCGTCAAGGAGCAGGGCACGATCTTCCTGGGCGGCCCGCCGCTGGTGAAGGCCGCCACTGGCGAGGTCGTGAGCGCCGAAGACCTGGGCGGCGGCGACGTGCACACGCGCCTGTCGGGCGTGGCGGACCACCTGGCCATGAACGATGCGCATGCGCTGGCGCTCGCGCGCAGCGCGGTGGCGACGCTCAACCGGACCAAGGAGCCGCCGGTGCAGCTGCGCAAGCCGCAGCCGCCGAAGTACGAAGCCAGCGAGCTGTACGGCATCATCCCGACCGACGCGCGCAAGCCCTTCGACGTGCGCGAGATCGTCGCCCGTCTGGTCGACGGCTCGGAGTTCCACGAGTTCAAGGCGCGCTTCGGCGCCACGCTGGTGTGCGGCTTCGCGCACCTGGAAGGCATGCCGGTCGGCATCATCGCCAACAACGGCATCCTGTTCTCCGAGTCGGCGCAGAAGGGCGCCCACTTCATCGAGCTGTGCTGCCAGCGCAAGGTGCCGCTGGTGTTCCTGCAGAACATCACCGGTTTCATGGTCGGCCGCAAGTACGAGGCGGAAGGCATCGCCCGCCACGGCGCGAAGCTGGTGACGGCGGTGGCCACGGCCAGCGTGCCCAAGTTCACGGTCATCATCGGCGGCAGTTACGGCGCCGGCAACTACGGCATGTGCGGCCGCGCCTATTCGCCGCGCTTCCTGTGGATGTGGCCCAGCGCGCGCATCTGCGTCATGGGCGCGGAGCAGGCGGCCAGCGTGCTGGCCACCGTCAAGCGCGACGGCATCGAGTCGCGCGGCGGCAGCTGGAGCGCCGAGGAGGAAGCGGCCTTCAAGCAACCCATCCTCGACCAGTTCGGCAGGCAGTCGCACCCTTACTACTCCAGCGCGCGCCTGTGGGACGACGGCGTGATCGACCCGGCCGACACGCGCCGCGTGCTGGCGCTGGGGCTCTCCGCTTCCATGAACGCGCCCATCGCCGAGCCGAAGTTCGGCGTGTTCCGGATGTGAGCATGCAGGCCTCCATCTACGACACCCCGGAACACGAGTTGCTGCGCGACCAGGTGGCGCGCTTCCTCGCACGCGAGGTCGAGCCGCAGGCGCAGGCCTGGGAAGAGCAGGGCTTCGTCCCGCGCGAGGTGTTGCGGCGCATGGGGGCGGCAGGGCTGCTCGGCCTGATGTGGGAGCCCGAGTACGGCGGCGGCGGGGCCGACGCGCTGAGCAACCTGGTGTTCGCCGAGGCCTTGTCGCAATCGACCTTCGCCGGCTTCATCATCACCGTGCTGGTCCACACCGACATGGCCGGCCCGCACCTGCACCACGCCGGCAACGCGGCGCAGAAGGACCGGTACCTGCGCCAGCTCACCGCGGGCGAGAAGGTCTGCGCGGTGGCGATCACCGAGCCGGGCGCGGGCTCCGACGTGTCCGGCATCCGCACGCGCGCGGTGAGGGATGGCGATGGCTGGGTGCTGGACGGCACCAAGATGTTCATCACCAACGGCGTGCACGCGGACCTGTACTTCGTCGCGGCGAAGACGGGGCCGGGCAAGCGCGAGGTGTCGATGTTCATCGTGGAGAAGGGCACGCCCGGCTTCAGCGTCGGCCGGGCGCTGAAGAAGACGGGCTGGCTGTCCTCAGACACCGCGGAGCTGGTGTTCGACAGGGTCCGGATCCCGGCGGCCAACCTCCTGGGCGAGGAAGGCAAGGGCTTCTACTCGGTCATGAAGAACTTCCAGACCGAGCGCATCGCCCTGGCGGCGATGGCCGTCGGCCACTGCCAGCGCGCGCTGCAACTCACGCTGGACCACGTGCGCCAGCGCCAGGCCTTCGGCGGGCCGCTGTGGGACCAGCAGGTGATCCGCCAGCGCATCTCGATGTGGGATGCCAAGACCCGCGCGGCGCGCCAGTTCCTCTACCACTGCGCCTGGCGCGTGGCGCAGGGCCAGGACGTCGTGCAGGAGGTCTCCATGCTCAAGGCGCTGACCGGCGAGCTGGCCAACGAGGTGGTGCAAGGCTGCCAGCAGTTCCATGGCGGCATGGGCTATGTGCGGGAAACCGCGGTGGAGCGGCTCTGGCGCGACGCCCGCGTGCTGGCCATCGGCGGCGGCGCGACGGAGGTGATGCTGGAAGAGGTCGCCAAGCGATACTGAGCCGACACCGACGAGGAGACTGCATGCGCTTGTGTTTTCGTGCCTTGATCCCCCTGCTGGTCCTGGGGGCCGCCGCGGCCTCGGCGACCGATGCGCCGACGGTGGCCCTGCCCGCGCCGGTCGCCGACCACCAGCTGAGCTGGGGCGCCCGCACCCTGGTGCTGCCACCGGGCGACTGGACGGCGATCGCACGCGGCGAGGGGGCCATCCGCTCGCGCGGCGGCAGCGGCAGCGAGCGCCGCTCCTCGCACTACACGGTCTACGCCATGGACACGCAGCAGGGCCGCATCCGCTCCGGCGTCGTCCTGCGCCTTCCCGTGGACAGCACGCCGGTGGGGTGGTGGACCGACGACATCTGCAAGGCCGGCGAGCCGCTGCTGCGCGACGATTTCGGCAACGACCTGAAGCGGCCGCAGTGCCTGACGGTGCGCAGGATGCGCTCGCACCTGACCAGCGACGCCGATCCCTTCTATGCGCAGGCCAGGGAGTGGGCGAGGGCGCGCAAGGTGGACACCAGGGGCGCCTTCTACGAGGTGTACTACGCACGCATGGCCACCAACGACTTCGGCATGGTTCGCGTGTTTGTCCCGGTGAGCGCCTTCGCCGGTGACGACGAGGCCATCGCCTGGGCCCGGCAGCTGCCGCCTGTGCTGCAGCCCTTCTTCGAAAAACGCGTGACGCAGGCGAGCCTGCCGCCGCTGCCGCGCAAGGAAAACTGAGATGAAACACCTGACCCTGAACTTCGAACGCGGCGTGGAGACCGTCACGCTGAACCGGCCGGAGGTGCGCAACGCCTTCAACGACGAGGTCATCGCGGAACTGGCGGCCGTGTTCGGGGAACTGGCCAAGCGGCCGGAAGTCCGCTGCGTCGTGCTGGCGGGCAACGGCAGCGCCTTCTGCGCCGGTGCCGACCTGAACTGGATGAAGCGCATGGCCGACTACAAGCGCGAGGAAAACCTCGAGGACGCCATGGGCCTGGCGCGCATGCTGGAGGTGCTGTACCACTGCCCCAAGCCCACCATCGCGCGGGTGCAGGGCGACACGTACGCCGGCGGCATGGGCCTGGTCGCGGCCTGCGACATGGCCGTGAGCGTGGACACGGCGCAGTTCTGCCTGAGCGAGGTGAAGCTGGGGCTGATCCCCGCGACCATCAGCCCTTACGTGATCCGCGCCATGGGCGCGCGCGCCGCGCACCGCTACTTCCTGACCGCCGAACGCTTCGGCGCCGAGGAGGCGCTGCGGATCGGGTTCGTGCACCAGGTGGTGAAGGCGGAGGAACTCGACGCCGCGGTGGCGAACCTCGCGCAGTCGCTGGTGAGCGCCGGCCCGGAAGCCGTCAAGGCCTGCAAGAAGCTGCTGCACGACGTGGCCGGCCACGAGATCACGGCCGGCCTGGTGCGCCGCACGGTGGAAGGCATCGCCGACATCCGGGCGAGCGACGAAGGCCGCGAAGGCGTGCAGTCTTTCCTGGGCAGACGCAAACCCAACTGGTTGCTCTGACATGGACGCGCTGGGCCACCTCGTCGACACGCCGCAGCTGCTGGCCCTCGCGGCGGCGCTGGGCTGGGCAAGCGGCTTCCGTCTTTACGCCGCCGTGTTCCTCACCGGCATCGCCGGCTGGATGGGGTGGGTGACCCTGCCGCAAGGGCTGCACATCCTGCAGCACCCGGCGGTGCTGGGCGCCAGCGGCTTCATGCTGTTCGTGGAGTTCTTCGCCGACAAGATCCCTTTCGTGGACTCGATCTGGGATGCGATCCACACGGTGATCCGCATCCCCGCCGGCGCCGCGCTCGCCGCGGGCGCGCTGGGTGCGGACAGCCAGGCCATGACCCTGATCGGCGCTTTGCTGGGGGGAGGACTGGCGGCGACCAGCCATGCCGCCAAGATGACCACGCGGGCGGCGGTGAACACCTCGCCCGAGCCCTTCTCCAACATGGCGGTGTCGCTGGCCGAGGACGGCTTCGTCGTGTTCATGATGTGGCTGTCGGCCGCGCACCCGGTGGCCTTCGCGATCCTGCTGATCGTCAGCATCGTGCTGGCCGTCATCCTGATGGTGGTGCTGGTCAAGTTCCTGCGCAAGGTGCTGCGCGGGCTGCGTGAATTCTTCAACGGGCGGCCCATGCCGCGGGAATTGGGCTGATGTTCAAGAAGATCCTGATTGCGAACCGCGGCGCGCGCGTCAGCGCGGGGGTGCGCTCATATGCGCACGCGCATGTGAGCACACACCATATCGCGTGGCACGCGCCAGCGTGCGCAGGCGATGAGCCGCGGGGGGCGCGGCATGTTTAAGAAGATCCTGATTGCGAACCGCGGCGAAATCGCCTGCCGGGTCGCTGCAACTGCCAGGCGCATGGCCATCCGCACCGTCGCCGTGTATTCCGAAGCGGACGCCGGCGCCAAGCACGTGCACGCCTGCGACGAAGCGGTGGCCATCGGCGGCAGCGCGCCCAAGGACAGCTACCTGCGCTGGGAGCGCATCATCGAGGCGGCGAAGGCCACCGGAGCGCAGGCGATCCATCCCGGCTACGGCTTCCTCAGCGAGAACGAAGCCTTTGCCGCGGCCTGCGCGCAGGCCGGCCTGGTCTTCATCGGCCCGCCCGCCGCCGCCATCCAGGCCATGGGGCTCAAGGCCGAGTCCAAGCAGCTGATGGAGAAGGCGGGCGTGCCGCTGGTGCCCGGCTACCACGGGGCCGACCAGGACCCGCAATTGCTGCAGCGCGAAGCCGACCGCATCGGCTACCCGGTGCTGATCAAGGCCAGCGCCGGCGGCGGCGGCAAGGGCATGCGCGCCGTCGAAAAGGCGGAGGACTTCCTGCCGGCACTCGCGTCCTGCCAGCGCGAAGCGCGCAACAGCTTCGGCGACGAGGCGGTGCTGGTGGAGAAGTACGTGACCCGCCCGCGCCACATCGAGATCCAGGTGTTCGGCGACACGCAGGGCAACTGCGTCTACCTGTTCGAGCGCGACTGCTCGGTGCAGCGCCGGCACCAGAAGGTGCTCGAGGAGGCGCCCGCGCCCGGCATGACGCCGGCCATGCGCCGCCGCATGGGCGAGGCGGCGGTGGCGGCCGCGCGCGCCGTGAACTACGTGGGCGCCGGCACGGTGGAGTTCATCGTGGAGCAGCGCGGCGGCGAGATGGACTTCTTCTTCATGGAGATGAACACGCGGCTGCAGGTGGAGCACCCGGTGACGGAAGCGATCACCGGGCTGGACCTGGTGGAGTGGCAGCTGCGCGTGGCGGCCGGCGAGCCGCTGCCCCTGCAGCAGGCGGACCTGCGCATCCAGGGCCATGCGATCGAGGCGCGGATCTGCGCCGAGAACCCGGACAACAACTTCCTGCCGGCGACCGGCACGCTGCACGTGTACCGCAAGCCGGCGGCCGCCGCCTTCCAGCGCGGCGCGACGCGCATCGACGACGGCGTGCGCGAAGGCGACGCGATCTCGCCCTTCTACGACTCCATGATCGCCAAGCTGATCGTGCACGGCGCCACCCGCGAGGAAGCCCTGGCCCGCCTGGACGCGGCGCTGGCAGCGACGCACATCGTCGGACTCGCGACCAACGTGCAGTTCCTGCGGCACGTGGTGAAGAGCCGTTCCTTCGCGCAGGCCGATCTCGACACCGCGCTGATCCAGCGCGAGGCGGCGGTCCTGTTCCATCAGCAGCCCGTCGGGCTGGAGCTCGCGGCCGCCGCCGCCGTGGCCAAGACGCTCATCGACGAACGCGCCGCCTCAGGGGACGACCCCTTCAGCCGGCGCGACGCCTGGCGCTCGCACGGCGTGGCCACGCGCCGCCTGGAGTTCGACTTCGCGGGCCAGCACACGAAGGCGGAACTCACCACGCTGCACGATGGCGGCCTGGTGCTCGCGATCAACGGTGCCGCCGCGCCGCTCGCGTTCCGGCCCGTGGACGAGGCGATCGCGTTGCGCTACGGCGAGCGCCATGCGCGGGCGGTGGTCTACACGCTGGGCGAGGCGGACCACGTCTTCACCGCCGACGGCGCGACGCAGATCGTGTCGATCGACCTGCTCGCGCATGCCGGCGACGCCGCCGGGGAAGGCGGACGGCTCACGGCGCCCATGCCGGGCAAGGTGGTGTCCTTCTCCGTCAAGGCCGGCGACCAGGTCACCAAGGGCCAGCCGCTCGCCGTGATGGAAGCCATGAAGATGGAGCACACCATCGCCGCCCCGGCCGACGGAACGGTGCAGGAACTGCTTTACGCGCCCGGGGACCAGGTGGCGGAAGGAGCGGAGCTGCTGAAGCTGGCGGCGTAGCCGAAGGGCATGGCGTGCCGGGTCGAGCCCGGCATGCCATGCATCCGGTTCTCCTCACATCCCCAGCCGCGGCGCCGACTTCAACACGGCATCCAGTTGTTCCTTGTAGAACCGCGCCTGCCCCGTCGTCCCATGCCCCAGGGTCTGCTCGCTGGCCGGAATGACGTAGGCGCGGCCGTTCTTCACGCGCCTGATCTCGCGCTCGAGGATGCCCAGCTCGATGGGATTGCGCTCGTCGTCGGCGGCATTGATGGCCAGCAGGCTGGCGCTGATCTTCTCCAGCCCGATCGAGGGGTTGTAGTCGGCCGAGGACTCCCACTGGTAGATGTGGTCGTTGGCGTCGCCGTTGAACGCGCCGGGCTTCAACCTGGCGTCCAGCGCCGCGTCGGCCTTCTGCCGGTCCGGGCCCGCCTTCATGTACGAGTGGTTGCCGCCGCTGGTGGCCGTGGCAAAGAACACCGAAGCGAGCTGCAGGCTGGGCGGCTGCGCCGTGTAGTTGCCGTTGTTCCAGGCCGGGTCCGCCTTGATCGACTGCACCAGCAGGCGGCGCAGCATCCAGTTGCGGCCCGACATGGGCGTCGGCAGCGAGGCCATGGGCACCGCCACGTCCATGAAGCCGGGGTAGCGCTGCGCCCAGATCCAGGTCTGCATGCCGCCCATGGAGTTGCCGGTCACCAGCCGCAGGTGCTTCACGCCGAGGTGCTCGCGCACCAGGCGGTACTGCGCCTCCACCATGTCCTCGTAGCTGTACTTCGGGAAGTTCGTGCGCAGCCCGTCGGACGGCTTGCTGGAGCGGCCGGTGCCGATCGCGTCGGGCAGGATGATGAAGTACTTGCCGGCATCCAGCGGCTGGCCGGCGGCGAACAGCTCGCCCGCATAGCCGGGCGTCAGCATGCTGGCCGCCGAGCCGGTCGTGCCGTGCAGCACCAGCACCGGTTCGCCGGTCGGCTCGCCCACCGTGCTGTACCCGAGCTTCAGCTCCGGCAGCACCTGCCCGTTCTGGAACCTGAAGTCCTTCACCACCCAGCTGCCTTGTCGGGGCGCTGGATAGTCGGCGGCGAAGGCCTGCGCGGCGGCGAGCAGCAGGCCGGTGAGCGCCAGCCAGGCGGCGCGCAAGGGAAGTCGGGTCACGGTTTGTCTCCTTTTTTGGAACGGCCGGCGCAGCTTGTCACCGGCCGGGCTCCCGCACAATAGGGACCATGCGCATCACCGTCTGCTGCTCGGACACGAAGACCGCTCCCTGGATCGAAGGGTTGCGCTCGGCGCTGCCCGGTGCGGAAGTCACGGAATGGCAGCCGGGCGCGCCGCAGGCCGACCACGCGGTGGTGTGGGCACCGCCGCAGGCTTTCCTGGACGAGCAGCGTGGACTGAAAGGCATCTTCAACATCGGCGCCGGCGTCGACGCCCTGATGAAGCTGCGCCTGCCGCCGGACGCGCTCGTGGTGCGCCTCGACGACGCGGGCATGTCGGTGCAGATGGCGGAGTTCGTGTGCCATGCGGTGATCCGGCATTTCCGCGAGCTGGATGGATACGAGCGCGATGCCGCCGCGGGCAAGTGGGGCTTCCGCAAGCCGCGCCTGCGCGCGGACTTCCCGGTCGGCGTGCTGGGGCTGGGCGTGCTTGGCCAGCGCGTGGCGCGCGCGCTGGCGAGTTTCGAGTTCCCGGTGCGCGGATGGAGCCGCACGCGCAAGGAGCTCGACGGCCTTACCTGCTTTGCCGGCAGCGGCGAACTGGACGCCTTTCTCGCGGGCACCCGCGTGCTGGTCAACCTGCTGCCGCTGACGCCGGACACGGAAAACCTCCTGGACCGCCGCACGCTGGGCCGGCTGCTTCCCGGCGGCTACGTGATCAACGTTGCGCGCGGCGCCCACCTGGTCGACGCCGACCTGATCGCATTGCTCGACAGCGGTCATCTCGCCGGCGCGGCGCTGGACGTGTTCCGCACGGAGCCGTTGCCGCCCGGGCATCCGTTCTGGAAGCACCCGAAGATCGTCGTGACGCCGCACACGTCGGCCCGCACGCTGCGCGAGGAAAGCATCGCCCAGATCGCCCGCAAGATCCGCGCGCTGGCAACGGGAGAACCCATCGCCGGCGTGGTTGACCGGCAGAGAGGATACTAAACAGCTTCACTTCAGGAGGTCGCCGGCGGCTTCCCTGAAGTGCTTGGATCCACGCGCCGCCGCGCGGAGAAGGACAGGGAACACCTTGAGGTCACGCCCATGAAATATCCCAGCAGAGTCAAGCTCGTCGACGTCGGACCGCGCGATGGCTTGCAGAACGAGAAGCAGCCGGTGCCGGCCGCGGTGAAGATCGAGCTCGTGCACCGCCTGCAGGACGCGGGGTTGAAGGAGATCGAGGTCACCAGCTTCGTCTCGCCCAGATGGGTGCCCCAGATGGCGGACAACGCCGAGGTGATGGCGGGCATCCGCCGCCGCCCGGGCGTGCGCTACTCGGTGCTGGTGCCCAACATGAAGGGCTTCGAGGCGGCGATCGCGTCCGACCCCGACGAGATCGTCGTCTTCGGCGCCGCCAGCGAGGCCTTCAGCCAGCGCAACATCAACTGCTCCATCGCCGAGAGCATCGAGCGCTTCGCGCCCGTGGTCGAAGCCGCGCGCGCCAAGGACATCTACGTGCGCGGCGCGATCTCGGTCGCCGTCGGCTGCCCTTACCAGGGCGAGGTGAGCCCGCAAGGCGTGGAGCTGGTGGCGCGCCTGATGAAGCAGATCGGCGTGCAGCACGTCGGCGTCGCCGACACCATCGGGGTCGGCACGCCGCGCAAGGTGCAGGCCGCGATGGAGGCGGCGCTGAAGCACTACGCGCTGGACGATGTCTCCGGCCACTTCCACGACACCTACGGCCAGGCCCTGGTCAACACCATGGCCACCCTGGAAATGGGCATCTGGCAGTACGACACCTCGGTCGCCGGCCTGGGCGGCTGCCCGTACGCGAAAGGCGCGACCGGCAACGTCGCGACCGAGGACGTGGTCTACATGCTGCACGGCATGGGCATAGACACCGGGATCGATCTCGACCAGCTGATCGACGCCGGCAAGTACATCAGCGACTACCTCCAGCGCAAGCCGAACTCGCGCGCCGCCACGGCCATCCTGAACAAGAGGAACAACGAAGCATGTGCGGTGCCGAGCTGAACGCGCTGCCCGAAGGCGTGCAGCGCGTCGCGCGCGCCCTGCAGGACGCGGGGCATCCCCACGGTCCCGTGATGCTGGACGATGCCGCGCGCACCGCGCAGCAGGCGGCCGATGCGCTGGGCATCGCCGTGGGCCAGATCGCCAAGAGCATCATCTTCCGGCGCAAGGCCGACGATGCGGCCGTGCTCGTGATCACCTCCGGCGACCGGCGCGTGGACGAGAAGAAGGTCGATGCGATCGTCGGCAAGACCGGGCGGGCGGATGCGGAGTTCGTCAAGACGAAGACCGGGTTCTCGATCGGCGGCGTGTCGCCCATTGCGCATGCCCAGGCCCCGGTCACGCTGATCGACCGCGAGCTGTTCCGCTTCGAGGAGATCTGGGCCGCGGCGGGCCATCCGCACGGCGTGTTCAAGCTGCGGCCGCAGGACCTGGAGAAGCTCACCGGCGCGCCGGTGGCGGACGTGGTGCAGCCGCCGCCGCAAGCATGAACAGCGCGCGCGAGCTCCTGCTCGAACGCGCGGCGGCGCTGGACGAGGAGCCGCGCGTGCCCTCGCCGTGCATCTCGGTGTGCCGCATGGACGCGGTGACCGGGCTGTGCGAAGGGTGCTTCCGCACGCTGGAGGAGATCGCGGCCTGGGGCATGGCCTCGGAAGAGGAGCGGCGCGTCGTCTGGGCGCGGCTGGTGCAGAGGGCGGCGGCATGAAGCACATCACCTTCCACTTCGACGTCATCTCTCCCTACGCCTATCTCGCGTTCGAGAAGCTGCCCGAGGCCTTGAAGGGCCTGAGCTACCGCGTGGACTACCGGCCGGTGCTGTTCGCGGGCCTGCTCAAGCACCACGGCCAGCTCGGACCGGCGGAGATCGCGCCCAAGCGCGACTGGACCTACCGGCAGGTGCTGTGGCTCGCGAACGCGCACGGCATCCCGCTGCAGTTGCCGGCGGCGCATCCGTTCAACCCGCTCGCGCTGCTGCGGCTGGCGCTCGCGTGCGGCCGCGACGGACTGGTGAACCGCTTCGTTGCGGAATCCGTGTTCCGCCACGCATGGCGCGGCGGTGCCGACGCCGCGGACGCGCAGCGGCTCGCGGCCTTGCGGGCGCAGCTGCAGCCGCAACGCGATCCGGCGTCGGAGGAAGTGAAGGCGGAACTGAAGTCCAACACCGAGGCCGCCATCGCACGCGGCCTGTTCGGTGTCCCGACCTGCGAGGTGGACGGCCGCCTGTTCTGGGGCTTCGACGGCCTGCCCATGTTGCGCGACTACCTGGAAGGCAGGGACTGGTTCGCCTCCGGCGCCTGGGAGCAGGCCGCGGTGCTGCCGACGGGGCAGGTGCGCCGGCCGTAAGCCAGCGTTGGCGGCGCGTCAGGGCGGGGTCAGAGGCACCGCGCAGAGTCGTGCCCCAGCATCCCAGGAGACAACCCCATGTGGAAACTCGCCATCGGCTTCGCCGTGTTCGCCGCCCTCACGCTCTTCGTCCTCTTCCAGGCCGGCGACAAGGTCGACATGGGCGGCGAGAAGCACGGCATGGAGGCCGCCGCGCCGGGCAGCGCGGCTTCGGACGCGAAGCACTGAGCCTTTGCCTGTCCTTGCGGGCGTGACCCGCCATCCCTGGGCCTCCCTGTCAGGCGCCGCATGGATCCCGGGGCGAGCCCGGGGGACATTCCAGGGCGGCGCCAGGCCTAGCGCTTGAACTTCCCGTCCTGCCCGATGATCGACAGGTCGGCGAAGTCGAGGCCGGTGTGGTCCTCGGGACCGTAGCTCACTTCCAGCCCGCCGAGGTCGTAGCTGCGCATGTTCTCCAGCGCGGCCTGCAGCTTGGCGCGGGTCGGGCTGGGGCCGGCGCGGCGCAGGCCTTCGACCAGCACCTTGGCCGCAGCGTAGCCTTCCAGCATGGCCGGGGTGAGCTCGACGTTCTTCGGCTTGGCCAGGGCCATGGCTTCCTTGATGAAGCCGTAGGCATACGAGCGCTCGTACGGGAAGACCTGCGTGACGATCACGCCGCGCGCGCTGTCGCCCAGGCTCTTCACGAAGCCGCTCGACGCGTTGTTGGACAGGGTCACCACCTGCGCCGCCGACTTCGCGGCGCGCAGCGCCTTCACGCCGTCGGCCACCGCATTGCCGGACGCGATCCAGACGATGGCCTGCGCATCCTTGGCCGTGACCGCGGGAATGATGGTGCCGAAGTCGGGCTTCAGCCGGTCGGCCTTGATCACGGCCAGCGGCTGGAAGCCGGCCTTCCCGAAGCCCTTCTGCGCGCCTTCCAGGCCATCCTTGCCGAAGGAGTCGTCCGCGTAGATCACCGCGATGCGGCTCACGCCCAGCGTGTGCAGGTGGGTGACGGCCTTCTCGGCCTCGCGCTGGTAGGTGGCACGCACGTTGAACACGTACTTCTTCACCGGGTTGTGCAGCGACATGGCACCGGTGGAGGGAGCGATCAGCGGAACGCCGTACTGTTCCAGCAGCGGCACCATCGCCTCGCTGTGCGGGGTGCCCCGGCACAGGAACAGCGCGGTGACGTTCTTCTCCTCGATGAGAACTTTGGCATTCGCGGCGGCGATCTTGGGATCGAACTTGTCGTCCATGGAGACCAGCTCGATCTTCTGCCCGTTCACCCCGCCCTTGGCGTTGACGTGGTCGAGCCACAGCCGGGCGCCGTCGGTGGTTTCCTTCACCCCCGCCGCGACGATGCCGGAGATGCCGGCGGTCTGGCCGATGACGATCTGGGACAGCGCCCAGGCAGGCGCCAGCGCGGCGAGCGCGGCCACGATAAGTCTCTTCACGACGTCCTCCTCCAGGGCACGCGGAAGCGCACCCGGACCCAGTGTAGGCGCCTACTCAGCCGTGCGCTAAGGTGTTACCCCGTAAGAAGTGCGTACTAAGTCGTGCCCACGAGTTCTGCGGGCAACACCTGGCGGAAAGCGGGGACCAGCGCGTCGATGCGCTCGATGGCCTGGGCCTGGCAATGCTGGCTGGAGACCACCTGGAACACGGCGTCGCGCAGAAGCCAGAGCTCCTGCGCCCTTTCCGCCATGTGCAGGCGCCACCGCACGCGGTCGACTTCGGTGCCTTCACAGTCTTCCAGCACCGCGAGCAGCTGGCCGCGAATGCTCTCCACCCCGGCCGGGGGCGCGCGGAACTGCCATTCGAAGGGGCTGTTGAGCCAGCTGGTCCATGCGGCCATGGGGGGCGTCCGGGGCTAGGGGTGCCGCAAGATAGGTGGCCGCCCCCGATTTCGGGTGTAGGACAGCGCCGATTGCCGTCGTAGGACAGGGATAAGGCCCAGCGCGCCGGCACGATCCGGGTCGCGTCCCTAGAATCTTGGGCCTCGTTCCCGGAAGGCCCCCTCTCCATGTCCCAAGGCTCGATCCGCATCCGCGGCGCCCGACAGCACAACCTCAAGAACATCGACATCGACCTGCGGACCGGCGAGCTGACGGTCGTCACCGGTCCCAGCGGCTCCGGCAAGTCCAGCCTCGTGTTCGACACCCTCTACGCCGAAGGCCAGCGCCGCTACGTGGAGACTTTCTCCGCCTATGCGCGGCAGTTCCTGGAGCGCATGGACAAGCCCGCCGTCGACCGCGTCGAAGGCGTGCCGCCGGCGATCGCCATCGACCAGACGAATCCCGTGCGGTCCTCGCGCTCCACCGTCGGCACGATGACGGAGCTGAACGACCACCTGAAGCTGCTGTTCGCGCGCGCCGCGCAGCTGTTCGACCGGCAGACCGCGCTGCAGGTGCGGCACGACACGCCGGAGACCATCTACGAGCAGCTGATGGAGCGCACCAGGGAGGGCGATCCGCGGCTGGTCGTGACCTTCCCGGTGGAGCTCCCCGGCGGCACCAGCGCCGAGGAAGTGGAGCAGTGGCTGGCCGCCAGCGGCTTCACCCGGGTGCAGGCGGAGCGCGAAGTCGCCACGGTCACCGGGCCGCGCAAGATCCTCGACGTGGTGGCGGACCGCTTCCGCATCCAGGGCGTGGAGAAGGTGCGCGCGATCGAGGCGATCGAGGTGGCGCTCAAGCGCGGAGCCGGACGCCTGGCGGTCTATGCGGGCGATGCCCCCGACCCGGCCCTCCCCCAGGGGCGGAGCGAGCAGGAAGTGTGGAAGTTCTCCACCGGCCTGCACTGTCCCGAGTCCGACATCCGCTACACGGACCCGGTGCCTTCGATGTTCTCCTTCAACTCGCCGGTGGGGGCCTGCGAGGTTTGCCGCGGCTTCGGACGCGTGATCGGCGTCGACTACGGGCTGGTGATCCCGAACGACAAGCTCACGCTGCGCGCCGGCGCCGTGAAGACCTTCCAGACGCCGGCCTGGGCCGAGAACCAGGACGACATGATGAAGTACGCGGAGTCGGCGGGCATCCCGCGCGACACGCCCTGGTCCAAGCTCACGCAGGAGCAGAAGAACTGGGTGATCCACGGCGCGCCCAACTACCGCGAGGGCAACTGGAACCGCCAGTGGTACGGCGTCAAGCGCTTCTTCCAGTACCTGGAGAGCAAGGCCTACAAGATGCACATCCGGGTGCTGCTGTCCAAGTACCGCAGCTACACCCCGTGCGAGGCCTGCGGCGGCGCCCGCCTGAAGACCGAGTCGCTGCTGTGGCGCCTGGGCAGCAAGGAAGACGCCGACGCGGCGCTGGAGCCGGCGCGACGCTTCATGCCGGTGGGCGTGCAGTGGTCGCGCGAACAGCTCGAAGCGCTGCCCGGCCTGACCGTGCACGACCTGATGCTGCTGCCCATCGAGCGGCTGCGCCGCTTCTTCGACCGCGTGGAACCCGAGGCCGAGGCGCATGCCGGTGCCGGCGAACTCCAGGCGCTGAAGCTGCTGTTCGACGAGATCAACACGCGCCTGAAGTACCTCGTCGACGTCGGCATCGGCTACCTGACGCTGGACCGCCAGAGCCGCACGCTGTCGGGCGGCGAAGTGCAGCGCATCAACCTGACCACCGCGCTGGGCACCTCGCTGGTGAACACCTTGTTCGTGCTGGACGAGCCCAGCATCGGCCTGCATCCGCGCGACATGGGCCGCATCACGCAGGCCATGCACAGGCTGCGCGATGCCGGCAACACGCTGGTGGTCGTGGAACACGATCCCGCGGTGATGGTCGCGGCCGACCGGGTCATCGACATGGGGCCGGGTCCCGGCGAGAAGGGCGGGCAGGTCGTGTTCGACGGCACCGTGGACGCGCTGCGCAACGCCGACACGCTCACCGGCGCCTATCTCGGCGCGCGCAAGCATGTCGGCATGGGGTTCAAGCGGGCGGTGACGGAGTCGACGCCGCGCCTGGTGCTGGAGGGCGCCCGCGAGCACAACCTGCGGGACCTGTCGATCGAGTTCCCGCTGCAGCGCCTGGTCGTCGTCACCGGCGTGTCGGGTTCGGGCAAGTCCTCGCTGGTGCAGGACATCCTGGCGCCGGCGCTGCTGCGCCACTTCGGCCGCTCCACCGAAACGCCGGGCGCGCACGATCGCCTGCTGGGGGCGGACCACCTGGGCGACGTGGTGTTCGTGGACCAGTCGCCGATCGGCAAGACGGCGCGATCCAACCCGGTGAGCTACGTGGGGGCGTGGGACGCGATCCGCGAAATCTTCGCGACGTCGCCGCTGGCCAGGCAGCGCGGCTACACCGGCTCGAAGTTCTCCTTCAACTCGGGCGACGGCCGCTGCCCGACCTGCGGCGGCTCGGGCTACGAGCACGTGGAGATGCAGTTCCTCTCCGACGTGTACCTGCGCTGCCCCGATTGCGACGGCAAGCGCTACCGCCCCGAGATCCTGGAGGTCACCATCGAGCGGCAGGCCATCGGCGCGGTGGTGCCGCGCGTGCTCAACGTCGCCGACGTGCTGGAGCTCACGGTGAGCGAGGCGGCGGCGCTGTTCGCCAGCGACCGCGACGTGATCCGCGCGCTCCAGCCCATCGTCGACGTGGGGCTGGAGTACGTGAAGCTGGGGCAACCGGTGCCGACCCTGTCGGGCGGGGAGTCGCAGCGCCTGAAGCTGGCGGGCTTCCTGGCGGAGGCGGCGCGCGGCGGAACGCAGAGCCGGCAAGGCGTGGCCAAGAGGGGCACGCTGTTCATGTTCGACGAGCCGACGACGGGCCTGCACTTCGACGACATCGCCAAGCTGATGCGCGCGCTGCGCAAGCTGCTGGAGGGCGGCAACTCGCTGGTCGTGATCGAGCACAACCTGGACGTGATCCGCGCGGCCGACTGGCTGGTGGACCTCGGGCCGGAGGGGGGCGACGGCGGCGGCCTGCTGGTGGCGGAAGGGCCGCCGGAGGAAGTGAAGCTGCATCCCACCTCACACACGGCGCTGGCGCTGCGCGAGTACGACGCGACGCTGGGCACGTTCGTGGCGGAGCCGCGGGTGAAATTGGAATCTGACCCCAATTCGCGTCCCAACGCGATCCAGATCGTCAACGCCAAGGAGCACAACCTCAAGAGCCTCAGCGTCGACATCCCGCACGGCAAGTTCAGCGTGATCACCGGCGTATCGGGATCGGGCAAGTCGACGCTCGCCTTCGACATCCTGTTCAACGAAGGCCAGCGGCGTTATCTCGAATCGCTCAACGCCTATGCGCGCTCGATCGTGCAGCCGGCCGGCCGGCCGGAGGTGGATGCGGTCTACGGCATCCCGCCGACGGTGGCCATCGAGCAGCGGCTGTCGCGTGGCGGGCGCAAGTCCACCGTCGGCACGACGACGGAGGTCTGGCACTTCCTGCGCCTGCTGTACGTGAAGCTGGGCCTGCAGCACTGCGTGCACGACGGCGCCGAGGTGCGGCCGCAGACGCCGGACAGCATCGTCGCGCAGATCATGAAGCGCTACCGCGGCCGGCACGTCGGGCTGCTGGCGCCGCTGGTGGTGAACCGCAAGGGCGTGTACACGGAGCTGGCGGACTGGGCGCGGCCGCGGGGCTACACGCACCTGCGCGTGGACGGCAACTTCCTGCCGACCACGGGCTTCCCGCGCATCGACCGCTTCAAGGAACACACCATCGAGCTGCCGGTGTGCGACCTGGACGTGACGCCCGCCAACGAGGCGCTGCTGCGCGAGAAGCTGACGCTGGCGCTCGAACACGGCAAGGGTGTGGTGCACGTCCTCGCGCCGCTGGACGAACTGCGCACGGCCTTCAGCAAGGGCCTGGCGAAGCACGAGGGCATCGGCAAGGTGGAGGTCTTCTCCGTGCTGCGCGCCTGCCCCGTCTGCGCCACCAGCTACCCCGAGCTGGACCCGCGCCTGTTCTCCTACAACAGCAAGCATGGCTGGTGCCCCGACTGCGTGGGCACGGGCGTGAAGCTGACGCGCGAGCAGCGCAAGGCGCTGGACGACACGCTGCTGGCCGACGGCGAGGACAAAGGCCGCGAACAGACCTTCGCCGAAGTCGAGGTGGAGGACGTCTCGGACGAAGCCTGCCCCACCTGCCACGCGACCCGCCTGAACGCGCAGGCGCGCGCGGTGCTGTTCGACCGCGCGCCGATCTCCGACATCGCCGCCTTGTCCGTGCGCGAGGTGCGGGCCTGGGTCGAAGGGCTGTCCACGCGCGACGTGCTGAGCACGCGCGAGCAGGGTATCGCCCGCGACCTGATTCCGGAGATCCGCTCGCGCCTCGAGTTCCTGGAGGAAGTGGGCCTGGGCTACCTCACGCTGGACCGCGGCGCGCCCACGCTCTCGGGCGGCGAGGCGCAGCGCATCCGCCTCGCCGCGCAGCTGGGCTCCAACCTGCAGGGCGTCTGCTACGTGCTGGACGAGCCCACGATCGGCCTGCACGCACGCGACAACCAGATCCTGCTGGACGCGCTGCACAAGCTGGGTGACAAGGGCAACACGCTCGTCGTGGTGGAGCACGACGAGGACACGATCCGCCGCGCCGACCACATCATCGACATCGGTCCCGGCGCCGGCAAGCGCGGCGGCCGCGTGGTCGCGCAAGGCACGGCGCAGGAGGTCACGCAGGCGCCGGACTCGCTCACCGGCCGCTACCTGCTGCACGCAATGAAGCACCCGCTGCGGCCGCGCCGCGCCGTCGACCCGATGGCACATCGCGCGCCGCTGGGCTTGCCGGTGGCCGAGACGCCGATGCCCATCACCAAGGGCAAGAAGCCGCGCTCGCTGCTGGCGCAGATCGCCAGCGCGCTGCCGCAGCCCGAGGCCGGCCCCACCGGGTTCCTGCGCCTGGAGGGTGCGAACCTGCACAACCTGGACGACGTCGCCATCGACGTGCCCCTCAAGCGCCTGGTGGTCGTCACCGGCGTGTCCGGGTCCGGCAAGTCGACGCTGGCGCGCGACGTGCTGCTGCACAACGTCCAGATGGTGGTGCAGCAGCGCTCGACCAAGGCGGGTCGCGACGCCGACGCCGCCGGCAAGCGGCCGCGCTGGGTGGGCGCGAAGTCGCTGGCCGGCTACCAGTCCGTCGACCGGGTGCTGGAGGTGGACCAGACGCCGATCGGCAAGACGCCGCGTTCCTGCCCCGCCACCTACATCGGCTTCTGGGACACCATCCGCAAGCTGTTCGCGGACACGCTGGAGGCGCGCGCGCGCGGCTACGGGCCGGGCCGCTTCTCCTTCAACACCGGCGAGGGCCGCTGCCCGACCTGCGAGGGGCAGGGCGTGCGCACCATCGCGATGAGCTTCCTGCCCGACGTGAAGGTGCCGTGCGAGGCCTGCCGCGGCGCCCGCTTCAACCCGGAGACGCTGGCCGTCACCTGGCGCGGCAAGAACATCGGCGACGTGCTGCAGATGGAAGTGGACGAGGCGGTGGAGTTCTTCGGGGCCATGACCAACATCAGCCATCCGCTGCAGCTGCTGCGCGACGTGGGCCTGGGCTACCTCACGCTGGGGCAGCCGTCACCGACGCTTTCCGGCGGCGAGGCGCAGCGCATCAAGCTGGTGACGGAGCTGTCCAAGGTGCGCGACGACGTCACGCGCCGCGGCCAGAAGGCGCCCCACACGCTGTACGTGCTGGACGAGCCGACCGTGGGCCTGCACATGGCCGACGTGGAGAAGCTCATTCGCGTGCTGCACCGGCTGGTGGACGGTGGCCACAGCGTGGTCGTGATCGAGCACGATCTCGACGTGATCGCCGAGGCCGACTGGATCATCGACCTCGGCCCGGACGGCGGCTCCGCCGGCGGCAAGGTGGTCGCAGCCGCGCCGCCCGAGGAGGTGGTGCGGCTCGGAACGCACACGGGCAAGGTGCTGGCGCCGGTGCTGGCGCGGAGCTGAGCAGGCGCTGGCGGGCCGCGCGTCGCGGCCCGCCATGCTTGCCTAGAAGTGGTAGCCGAAGCCGAGCGTCAGGCCGTCGACCTTGTGGTTGCTCTGGTTGGAATAGCGCATCCAGTCCAGCCCGACGTACATCCGCGGGTTGAAGCGGTAGTTGATGCCCAGGCCCCACGCGAAGTCATCGTCGCTGTGGGACTCGTTCACCAGGCCGTTGTTGGTCGACTCCGCCTTCACTTTCGTGTGGGCGTATCCGAGGCGGCCGAACAGCTCGAGCTGGTTCATGACGTAGCGCGGCTTGATGAAGATGCCGTACATCGTCTTCAGGTCGGCGTCCACGTTGGTGGAGACGCCGTTGACGACGATGTTCTTGTCGTCCTTGTTGGCGCCGAAGGCGGCCATCACCTCGATCGCGGCCATCGGGTGGACCTCCCAGCCCAGCACGCCGCGGACGGCGCCGGGCCGGAAGCTGGTGCCCGCGGCATCGATCTTCATGAAGGTGTAGCCGAGCTCGCCGTACAGCGTGGATGCCGTGGGCATCGCCATCTGCGCGTGCGCGCTGCCAAGCGCGAAGAGTGCTGCGGCGGCAGCCGCCGTGACCATGCGTTTCATTTCGTTTCCTGTCCTGAGTGTCTTTGTGGAGCGGCTCGGGGGAGCAGCCTTCGGCAGTGTCGAGTCCGCTCACGCGGGGCGTCCATTGGACGAAAGGGCATGCGCGTCGTCCGCGCAACAGGTCGCCCCGAAAACAAAAAAGGCCCGCGACAAGCGGGCCTGAGCATGGCAGGAAAGAGGTGCTTCAGAAGCGGTACTTGAAGCTGACGGTCCAGCCGTCGACCTTCGTGTCGCCCTTGTCGTAGTAAACGGTGTAGTCCAGGCCGACGCCCATCCGCGGGTTGAACATGTAGTTGGCGCCCAGGCCCCAGGAGAAGTCGTCGTCGCTGTCGGAGCCGCTGCCGGTGAGGCCGAGGGCGGAGACCGACGTCTTCACCTTGCTGCGGGCCCAGCCGAGGCGGGCGAACAGCTCGATCTGGTTGTTCCAGGTGTACTTCGGCTTCAGGTACAGGCCGTAGGAGTTCTGCAGCTTGATGTTGACGTTCGTGGGCACGCCGAGCACCGAGACGGTGGTGTCGTCGTCGTTCACGCCGCCCATCAGCATCAGTTCGGCGCCGAGGTAGGGATGGAAGTCGTAGCCCAGGATGCCGCGGATGGCGCTCGGGCGCACCGAGAAGTCGCCGCCGTCGATCTTCAGGAAGGTCCAGCCCAACTCACCGTAGGCGTTGGCGGTGGAGAACTGCTGGGCGTGGGCGCTGCCCAGCATGGCGAGGGCGGCGGCGGCCGCGATTGCGAGTCGTTTCATGGGTTCCCTGTGGATGGTTGCTGTTTTTTCTCTGGCGACCCCGCGTGGGGTTACGCCAGTGTCAAAGAACGCGTGCGCGCGCGTCAACAAAGCGTGATGCCGCCGCGTAGCCTTCGCGCCACAATCCAGAACATGCAGGTTTTTCACAACGATCGCCACGCGCTGCACCATGGCCGCCACGAGATGTTCCGCGGCCGGCTGGTGCCTTGCTTCGAGGTGCCCGCGCGTGCGGACTTCGTGCTCCATGAAGTGCAGGTCCGGGGGCTGGGGCCGGTGCTCGACGCGCCGGAGGTGCCGCTGGAGGTGCTGGAACGCATCCATGCGCCGCGTTACCTTCAGTTCCTGTCGACGGCCTGGGAGGAATGGCTCGCACTCGACCCCGCGAATGCGCAGCGCGATGCGCTGCCCTCGTACTGGCCGATCCGCAGCTTCCGCAGCGACGTGCTGCCGGCAAGTTTCCCGGCGCGCATGGGACTGTTCTCCTTCGATGCGGGCTCGCCGATCACGGTCGGCACGTGGAGCGCCGCGCGGCAGGGTGCGGCCTGCGCGGCCGCCGGTGCGCGCGCGCTGCTGCAGGGCGCGCGCAGCGCCTTTGTGCTCACGCGTCCCCCCGGCCACCATGCGGGACATGATTTCTTCGGCGGCTATTGCTTCCTGAACAACGCGGCGATCGCCGCGCAGGTCCTGCGCGACGGCGGGATCGATCGGGTCGCGGTGCTGGACATCGACTACCACCACGGCAACGGCACGCAGGCGATCTTCTACGAGCGGCCGGACGTGTTCTTCGCCAGCGTGCACGGCGATCCGCACACCGAGTACCCCTACTACCTCGGTTACGCCGACGAGCGCGGCGCCGGGGCGGGGCTGGGTTGCAACCTGAACCTGCCGCTGCCGCGCGGCACCGGCTTCGCGCGTTGGCGCGAGGCGCTCGCCACGGCCTTGCAGGCGATCGCAGCTTCGGGGGCGCAGGCGCTGGTCGTGTCGCTGGGCGTGGACACCTTCGCGGGCGACCCGGTCGCGGGTTTCATGCTCGCAAGCGACGATTACCTTCGCGTCGGCGAAGACCTGGCGGCGGCGGGACTGCCGACACTGTTCGTGTTCGAAGGCGGCTACGCGGTGGCGCAGGTGGGCGTCAACGCGGTCAACGTGCTGGAGGGCTTCGCGCAGCGCAGCGCCTGAGTCGCCTGAGTCGCCTGCGCGACGAGTGCCGGGACACTCCCGATGCTGGGTGCAGCGTTCCTGCGCTCCAATGGCGGCTTTCGCCTTCCGCCACACAGGAGTCCCGATGCGCCGTCGCCATCTCATCCAGCTCGCCGCCGCTGCCCTGGCCGTCGCGAGCGCGGGTGCCCAAGCCCAGGCCTTTCCCGCCAAGCCGATCAAGCTCGTGATCGCCTTCCCGGCGGGTGGCCCCACCGACATCACCATGCGCCAGCTCGCCGACAACGCCGGCAAGATCCTCGGCCAGACCGTGGTGGTCGACAACAAGCCCGGCGCCGGCGGCACGCTGCCCGCGCAGCTGCTGCAGACGTCCGCCGCCGACGGCTACACGCTGGCGCAGATCCCGCTGGGCGTGTTCCGCCTGCCGTACACGACCAAGATCAGCTGGGACCCGGTCAAGGACATCAGCTACATCATCAACGTCACGGGCTACGCCTTCGGCATCGCCGTGCCCGCCGACAGCCCGTTCAAGAACTGGAACGACTTCGTCGCGTACGCCAAGGCGAATCCCGGCAAGCTGAGCTACGGTTCCACGGGCACGCTCACCAGCCCGCACCTGACCACGGAACTGGTCGCGCAGATGGTGGGCATCCAGCTGAACCACATTCCCTACAAGGGCAGCGCCGACCTCGCCACCGCCATCTCCGGCGGCCACATCATGGCGATGGCCGACTCCACCGGCTTCGCGCCGCTGGTGCAGGCCGGCAAGGTGCGCGTGCTCAACACCTGGGGCGAGAAGCGCCTGGACAAGTTCCCCGACGTGCCGACGCTCAAGGAGCTGGGCATCGACGTCGTGCAGAACTCGCCCTTCGGCATAGGCGCGCCGCGCGGCACGCCGCCGGAGGTCGTGAAGAAGCTGCACGACGCGTTCAAGAAGGCGATGGAGGAGCCCAGCTACCAGCAGGCCCTGGCGCGCTACGACATGGTGCCGATCTACATGGATTCCGCGCAGTACACGCGCTTCGCGCAGGACACTTTCGCGCGCGAGAAGGCGCTGGTGGAGAAGCTCGGGCTCGCCAAGCCGAACTGAGCTGGGCGTCGGCATCGTCCGACGCGCGCAGGCGCCGGCGCGGCCAGCACGGCCGCGCGCGGCAGGGCACCATGGGCGGGCGAGACCGCCGCATGCCCAAGCAGAAGTTCCACAAGCCCCTGGTGTGGCTGCCTGCCTGCCACCGCAACCTGGACCTGGACGATCCCGGCGGCTACAGCGTGCTCGCCGACCGCTATGCGCTGGCGGTGACGCAGCTCGGGCTGCAACCGGTGCTCTATCCGATGGCGCAGGTGGAGGACATCCCCTGCCTGCTGCCGCTGGTGGACGGCGTGCTGCTCACCGGTTCGCCCTCCAACGTGGAGGCCACGCACTTCGGCGCCACCGCGCTCCCCACCGACCTGCTCGATCCGCGCCGCGACCAGCTCACGATGCATCTGGTGCGCCAGGCGATCGTGACGCAGGTGCCGTTGTTCGGCGTGTGCCGCGGCCTGCAGGAGATCAACGTCGCGCTCGGCGGCAGCCTCTACCAGACCGTCCACGTGGAGAGCGGCATGCTGGACCACCGAGAGCCGGAGCACGAGGACCTTGCCGTGCAGTTCGCCGAACGCCATGACGTGCTGCTGGCACCGGGCAGCCGCTTCGCCGAATGGGCAGGGGGCACCCGGGCCAGGGTGAACTCGCTGCACGGCCAGGGCATCAAGCGCCTGGGCGAAGGGCTGGTGGCCGAGGCGCACGCGCCCGATGGCCTCGTCGAAGGCGTGCGCGTGCAGGGCGCGGGTGCCTTCGCGTATGGCGTGCAATGGCACCCCGAGTGGCGCCACGAGCAGCATCCCTTCTACCAGCGCACGCTGGAGGCCTTCGCCAGGGCCTGCCGCGCGCACCTGGAGCGGACGGAGGACTGATGGCGCCGGCGCCGGCCGTGCCCCTGGTCTGGGTGGTGGCGAGCCACCGCCTGCTCACCGGCCCTTCGCGCCACGAGCAGCTCTATACCGTGATGGACCAGGCCGGGCAGCGCACGGTGCTCAACATGGGGCTGCAGCCGCTCTGCTATCCGCGCGTGCCGCCCGAGCGGCTGGAGCCCTTGCTCGCGGGCGTCGACGGCATCCTGCTGGGCGGCTCGGACACCAACGTGGACCCGCGGCTCTGGGGCGAACAGCCCGCCAGCGGGCAGTTCGAATACGACCACGAGCGCGATGCGCTGGCGCATCCCCTCATCCGCCTGGCCATCGCCCGGCGCGTGCCGGTGCTGGGCACCTGCCGCGGCTCGCACGACATCAACGCGGCGCTGGGCGGCAGCCTGCACCAGTGCCTGCGCGACCGGCCCGGCACGGTCAAGCACTGGGAGGACCCCGACGAGGACCTCGAGGAGCAGTACGCGGAGCGGCACTTCGTGACCTGCACGGCCGGCGGCGCGCTCGAGCGCATCGCCCGCATGCACCGCTTCCCGGTGAGCTCGCTGCATTCGCAGGGGGTGGACCGCCTGGGCGAAGGGCTGGTGGCGGAAGCGCATGCCGACGATGGACTCGTGGAAGCCTTCCGCTGGCACGCGGAGGAAAGTTTCTGCTGGGGCTTCCAGTTCCATCCGGAGTGGGGCTGGCGCTGGCACCCCGCTTACGGGCGCATCATGAACGCGTACGTGCGGGCGTGCTGGGAGCGGCTGGCGGGCCGGACGGGCGCGAAGGAGTGGCCGCTGACGCCTATCGTTGCTTGATGCAGGGCGAGGGCATGCCCTGGCGGGCCGCGAGGATCGCGCGCGCCACTTCTGCAAACCCCGCGCCGCGCTCCCCCTGCGTCACATACCGCGGCTTGTGCGCCAGCTGGGCCTCGAACCGGCGGATGTTCGCCACGCCGACGCTGTGCGGGAAGTGCTCGAACATCAGCACGTCGTTGGTCGAATCGCCGACGTAGACCCAGCGATCCAGCTCCGCATCCAGATCGCGTCCCAGCAGTTCGCGCACGACCCAGCGCGCGCCCGCCAGCTTGTGGTGGCCGCCGTACCAGCCGTTGACGTGGATGGAGCTGACCGTGGCGTTCATGCCTTCGCTGCGCATCAGGGCGACGACGTGCTCGATCGCCTCGGCCGGCAGGCGCGTGAACTCGCTGTGGTCGATCGCGATGTCGGTCTCGCGGCCGCTGCTGTCGCGCGACAACGTCGCACCGGGCACTTCGCGCAGGATGCGTTGCGCGACCTGCTGCATGCGCTCGTAGTTGGCCGCGCGTTCGGCGGCGTCCTGGAGGTAGAGCTTGCCCAGCGCGCCGGAGCGCGCATCGCGTGCCAGCGCCACCGAGCCGTTCTCCGCCACGATGGCATCGACCGGCCAGGACAGCGCGAAGGGCTCGCTCCAGCCCACCGGACGCCCGGTGATCGGGATCACGTGCAGGCCCCCGTCCGCCAGCGCGGCGAGCGCCCCCAACGCGTCCGCCGTCACCGCACCCTCGGTGGTGAGCGTGTCGTCGATGTCGGTCAGGACACCGCCGATGCGCGCACGCTCCACCGCCGGCCAGGTGGCCAGCGGCGCCATGCCGCGTGCGCTCAACGCTGGTCCGGCCGCAGCAGGCGACCCGCCCAGACCGCCCGCCGCGAGGTCTCGTCCTTCAGGTGCGGCCTGGACGCGCTCTGGACGCCGGTCGCCGTGCCGCCCGGGCAGGCGCCGGTGTCGATGTAGGACTTGGCGGCCGCCAGCAGCGGGTCGCCGCTGCTGCCCGCCGCCGCCGTGCTGTCCTGCACCTCGCAGGTCGGCGTGAAGCCCGTCGTGTAGTCGCCGAAGCCCTTGGCGTTGGTGCCCTGGAACTCGATCGGGAAGTAGGCCAGGCCGCAGTTGTTCCTCTGCCGGAAGCCATACGGCTTGCCGCAGGTGGTGGTGCCCACGCGGACCACCTGCACGTCGATGCCGCGCAGGGAGTTGATGATGGATTCGCTGGCGGAGCAGGTCTGGCCCGAGGTCAGGACGAACACGCGCTGCAGGTTCAGCTGGGGCAGCGGCGTCCCGACCGGGTTCTGGCTTTCCGCGAACTGCACGGTGTTGCCGAACACGAGGGTGCTGGCGTCCGACTCCGCCGTGCGCTTGTCGTTGTAGCGCAGGCGTTCGAACACCTGGCCGGCCTTGGTCGGGCCCGTCACCATCGATGCCGCGGTCACCGCGATGTAGAGGAAGCCGCCGGAATTGGCGCGCAGGTCCAGGACCAGGTCCTGCACGCCTGCGTCGCGCAGCTGCCGGAAGGCCGCGATCAGCTGGTCCTGTGCGCCGACCTCGTGGTCATTGAACTGGATGTAGCCGAAGCGCCGGCCCCCGGCGGTCGTGTCGGAGAAGACCACCGGGACGAGGTTGCCGGTGCCGGCCGAACGCAGCTGCGTCGTGTCGAACTGCGCCGGCGCGCCGAGCAGGGCCTGCGCTTGCGACACGGGGATGACGGCGCTGAAGTGGTCCTTGGGCACGCCGTTCACGTCGGGCGTGCGCACGAGCAGGGCGTTGAAGTAGTCCGGGACGCTGCTGAACGCCGCCGGATCGACGTCGCGGATTTCGTTGTACCAGAGGTAGACCTCGTCCAGGTAGGAGCGGACGAAGCGCTTCTGCGTGTCCAGGGAGCAGCCGGCGACATCGCCTTCGAACTGCGCGGATGCGCCGAAACGGCCGGTCGCGCCAGGCCCCGGCGCTCCACCGCTGTCGCCCCCGCCGCCGCCGCAGCCGGCGAGCAGCAGCAGGGCGGCCGACCAGGCGGTGACGGTCCGGAACAGTGGGTTTTTCTTCATGTGTACTTCTCCCATCGACGCCGGATTATGGCGACGGGCACGGTTGCGTGGGGGCGTTCAGGCCGCGCTTTGCAGAGCAAGCCCTGCGTGTTCGCGTAACAGATGGAAATGAATCTTCGGGAAGCGTTCCTGGGCCAGCCGGACGTCGTACGGCGAGGTGCAGAGGAAGGCGAGCGCATCGGCCGCATCCAGCGCCAGCCTCTGCGGGTAGGCGTCGGTGAACGCCTTGAGCTCGGCCGGCGTGTCCGCCGTGATCCAGCGCGCCCCGGTGTACGGGCTGCTCTCCAGCCGGACGTCGCAGTCGTACTCGGTCTTCAGGCGATGCTGCACCACCTCGAACTGCAGCTGGCCGACCGCGCCCAGCAACATGGGGCCGCCGATTTGCGGGCGGAACACCTGGATCGCACCCTCTTCACCGAGCTGGGCCAGGCCCTGCTGCAGCTGCTTGGTGCGCAGGGGGTTGCGCAGCACCACGACCTGGAACAGTTCGGGCGCGAAGAAGGGCAGGCCGGTGTACTGCAGGTTCACGGAGCCGTCGGTGATCGTGTCGCCCAGCTGCACGCCGCCGTGGGTGGTGAAGCCGATGATGTCGCCGGCGAAGGCTTCGTCCACCGCTTCGCGCCGCTGCGACAGGAAGGTCACCACCGACGTGGGACGCAGCTCCTTGGACGTGCGCTGCACCTTCAGCTTCATGCCCGGCGTGTACTTGCCCGAAGCCATGCGCACGAAGGCGATGCGGTCGCGGTGCGAAGGATCCATGTTGGCCTGCACCTTGAACACGACGCCGGAAAAGGCTGCGTCGTCGGGTTCGACGATGCGCTCCACCACCTGGCGGTTCACCGTCGTGTGGCTCTTGCGGGACTGCGGCGGCGGGGCGAGGTCGACCAGCGCGTCCAGCACCTCCATGACGCCGAAGTTGTTCACGGCCGAGCCGAAGAACACCGGCGTCTGCTTGGCGGCGAGGAAGGCGCCGTGGTCCCAGTCGGGGGAGGCGCCGGTGGCGAGCTCCATGCTCTCCGCGGCGGAGTCGTACTCCGGGCCGAAGCGCTGTGCCAGCGTGCCGGCGTCGGACAGCGCGATCGTGTCGAAGTCCTGCGGCCGCCGCTCGCTGCCCGACTCGAACACCGTCATGGCCTGCGTGCGCAGGTTCATGATGCCGCCGAACAGCTTGCCCTTGCCGACCGGCCAGGTCATGGGCACGCAAGGCATGCCCAGCTCGCGCTCCACCTCGTCCAGGATGTCCAGCGGGTCGCGCACCTCGCGGTCCATCTTGTTGACGAAGGTGATGATGGGCGTGTCGCGCTGGCGGCACACCTCGATCAGCCGCCGGGTCTGCGCTTCCACGCCGTTGGCCGCGTCGATGACCATCAGCGCCGCGTCGACCGCCGTGAGCACGCGGTAGGTGTCTTCGGAGAAGTCCTTGTGGCCGGGCGTGTCCAGCAGGTTGATCACGTGGTCGCGGTACAGCATCTGCATGACCGAGGAGGCAACCGAGATGCCGCGCTGCTTCTCGATCTCCATCCAGTCGGAGGTCGCATGGCGCGACGCCTTGCGGCCCTTCACGGCGCCCGCGATCTGGATCGCGCCGGAGAACAGCAGCAGCTTTTCCGTCAGCGTGGTCTTGCCCGCGTCGGGGTGGGAGATGATGGCGAAGGTGCGGCGGCGCCGGACTTCGGCGCCCAGGGGCGAGGCGGACAAGGGGGGCTCCGGAATAACAAACGGCCGCGCTCTGTTCACGGCCGTGTCTGACTCGCCATTGTCCCATGCCGGTGTAGTTTGGGTCCCATGGCGACGGCAAAGGACGAGGTCACGCTGGAGATTGGCGGGCGGGAGGTGATCATCACCCACCCGGGAAAGCTGCTGATCCCGTCCGCGCAGGTCAGCAAGCTGGACCTCGTGAACTATTACCTTGCCGTGGCCGACGGCGCCTTGCGCGGTGCGGGCGGGCGGCCCTGCATCCTGGTGCGCTACCCGAACGGGATCGCCGACGAGTTCTTCTTCCAGAAGCGTGCGCCGGCCAAGCGGCCCGACTGGCTGGAGGTGGCCGAGATCCACTTTCCTTCCGGGCGCAGCGCGCAGGAGGTCGTGCCGCGCCATCCGGCCGACCTTGCCTGGATGGCCAACCTGGCCTGCCTGGAGCTGCATCCGCATCCCGTGCGCGCCGAAGACCTGGACCATCCCGATGAGCTTCGGGTGGACCTCGATCCCGTGCCGGGGGTGGAGTGGCCACAGATCCAGCAGGTCGCGCAGGTCGTGCACGAGGTGCTGACGGAACTCGGGCTCAAGGGCTGGCCCAAGACCTCGGGCTCCCGGGGCATCCACGTGCTGGTGCGGATCGAGCCGCGCTGGACCTTCGACGAGGTGCGGCGGGCCGCGCTGGCCCTCGCACGCGAGGTCGAACGCCGGGCGCCGACGCTGGCGAGCAGCAAGTGGTGGAAGGAAGAGCGGCAAGGCGTGTTCGTCGACTACAACCAGAACGCCAAGGACCGGACCGTCACCTCCGCGTATTCGGTGCGGCCGAAGCCGGATGCGCGCGTGTCCGCGCCGGTGAGCTGGAAGGAGCTGGCGGAGTGCGATCCGGCGGACTTCACCTTGCACACCATGCCGCAGCGCTTTCGCAGCATCGGCGATCCGCATGCGGACATCGACCAGTGGCCTTGCTCGCTGGAGCCGCTGCTGGGGCTCGCCGATTCGCAAGGGCAAGGCGATGCGCCCTGGCCGCCGCACTATCGCAAGGGCGCCGACGAGCCGCGCCGCGCCCCGCCTTCGACCGCGCCGCGCGTGAAGAAGCCGCTGATCGAGGTCGCGCGCAGCCAGCGCGAGATCGAGGCGGTCGCGGCGGCGGAGGAATGGAAGGCGAAGCACCCCAAGGCCGCCGCGCACCTGCAGGCGGCCGACGTGCTGGTCGACCGCATGCGGGGAACGTCGTCGCTCTGGTACCGCGTGCGGATCAACCTGGAACACGTGCCGGCCCGGCTGCGGCCGAAATCGGACAAACCGCGCTGACGGCATTCCCGCCGGCGCGGGAATGACGGAAGATCCGCGCCCATGGCGAACAAGAACCCGACGCGCTGCGCCTGGGCCGAGGGCGACGACGCTCTCATGGCCCGCTACCACGACGAGGAATGGGGCGTGCCGCAGCGCGATCCGCGCATGCTCTGGGAGATGCTGGTGCTCGAAGGCTTCCAGGCCGGGCTGTCCTGGCGGACCATCCTGCACAAGCGCGAGGCATTCCGTGCCGCCTTCGCCGGTTTCGATCCCGTGAAGGTCGCCCGCTTCGGCGACAACCAGGTCGCGAAGCTGCTGGAGAACCCGGGCATCATCCGCTCGCGCGCCAAGATCGAGGCGACGATCGCTGCCGCGAAGATCTACTGCGACATGCAGCAGCGTGGCGAGGACTTCGCGGACTTCTGCTGGGCGTTCACGGACGGCAAGGTGCTGCGGGGGGACGGCCAGCACGTCCCCGTGAGCACGCCGAAGTCCGAGGAGATCTCCAGGGAGCTGAAGCGACGCGGCTTCAAGTTCGTGGGGCCGGTGATCGTGTATGCCTGGATGCAGGCCGTGGGGATCGTGAACGACCACGCCGCCGACTGTTTCCGCCGCCGCAGCGCACCGGCGAAGAAGTGACGGCGTGATCCTGCGCCTTGTGAACGAAGCCACCGCCCCATTGCGCGATCCCGCTCGCGCCGTTCGCCGCCCCCGCACTTAGCATCCCCCGCACCACAGCGGAGGTGCCATGGAGAAGAGGAAAGGGATGCTGCGCTGGTGCGCGGTACTGGCTTGCGCGGCCCTCGTGGCCTGCGGCGGCGGCGGCGGTACAGGGGCAGCCGGCGGTGCAGGCGGCGCCGGAGACAGCGCGCTGGCAGCCGGCCGGCCGGCGGCGGACAGCCGCAACGGCGACTACGTGATGTATGCGGGCGATGCGCGCGAATACACGCTGAGCCTGGACTTCGACGCCCGCAGCTACCGCGTGACCGGCAACGGGCAGGACCTGTCCGGCTCCCTCGGTGAAACCGCGACCCCCGGCCGGTTCGGTTTCGACCGGACGAGCGCCACCCCGGCGACGCCGAATGCGCCGAGGTTCGACTGGTTCCAGGACACCGTGGTTGGCGGCTTCCGCCTGCCCTCCGGCACCGTGCCCTTCATCGCCGCGCGCTCCTTCGCCACGTCGCTGGCCGAGGCGGCGGGAACCTACAACATCCTCGTGGCGACGCGGGACACGGCAGGGCCGCCGAACACCACGGTGTCCAGCGGCGAGCTGCTGGCGTCCGGCCGGCTGCGCACCTGCACGGACCCGTTGATCGTCAGGATCTCGCGCTGCGCCAGCGTCGCCATGGCGAACGTCACGGTCGATGGCAACCGGTTCACCGCCGACACCGGAGCAGGCAGCTATTCCTTCCGCGTCGCCAAAATCGGCTCCGAGCGCATCTACCTGCGCGCCGGGGCGTCCGGCGCAAGCGCGCGCCGGCTCGAGGTGGGCATTCCGGAGGGCAGCTTCGCGGACGGCAGCTTCAACGGCGCCACAGCCGGGGCGACGGGACCTTCACCATCATTGACGCAGCGGCGTACCGGGCGAACTGGCACGACGGAACGAACAACCTGGCCCTTGGCGGCGGGGTCGCCACGCTGGGCGCCGACGGTCCCCTCGGAATGGTGGGCATCACCACGCCGGACCAGGGCCACTTCCTCGCCCTCCGCAACAGCGAACTGGTCGTCGTGATGGCCGGCCCCAACAACGCCAGCGTGCCCGGGTACGTGGAGTTCGGGAAGAAGTAGCCCCCGGGGCGTGGGCTGGCGGCCGCACGCGTCCGGCCTAGGCCCCGAACACCTTCGCCAGCTCGAAAGGCGTGGTCACCTCCATCTGGTCGTAGCGGCAGTCCTGCGCCGGCTTGTCCGGACGCCAGCGCAGGAACACGGCGGCATGGCGGAAGCGGTTGCCCTGCAGGTGGTCGTACTTGACTTCGCAGACGCGCTCGGGCCGCAGCGGCTCCCAGCTCAGGTCCTTGCCGCCGCTCCAGCGGCTTTGCGCGCCGGGCATGCGCTGCGCGTCGCCCACCGCCGCGCCGCCCCATTCGCGCCAGGGGTGCTCCTGCAGCCCGTCCTGGCGCAGGGGCGCCAGCTCCTCGACCAGCTGTTTGCGCATCTCCATGGTGAAGGCGGAGGTCACGCCGACGTGCTGCAGCACGCCGGCGTCGTCGTAGAGGCCCAGCAGCAGCGAGCCGACGGCGTCCTGGCGGTCCTTGTACCAGCGGAAGCCCGCCACCACGCAGTCGGCGCTGCGCACGTGCTTGATCTTCAGCATCGCCCGCTTGCCCGGCTGGTAGGTGGCCGATTCCAGCTTGGCGATCACGCCGTCCAGCCCCGCGCCTTCGAACTTCTGCAGCCATTCCTCGGCCTGCGCCCGGTCGCGCGTGACCGGCGTCAGGTGCAGCGGCGGTTTGGCCTTGCCCAGCAGGCGCTCCAGGCGCTCGCGCCGTTCCCCTTGCGGCAACTCCATCGTCGATTTGCCGCCGGCCGCCAGCAGGTCGAAGGCAACGAAGCTGGAGGGCGTCTCCTTGGACAGCCTGGCCACGCGCGAAGCCGCCGGGTGCAGGCGCATCTGCAAGGCGTCGAAATCCAGCCCCTGCTTCGTCGCGACGACGATCTCGCCATCCAGCACGCAGCCCCTGGGCAGCAGTTCGTGCAAGGCCTTCTCCAGTTCGGGGAAGTAGCGGTTCAACGGCCGCAGGTCGCGGCTCTGCAGGTAGGTCTGCTCGTTGCCGCGGAACACAAGAGCGCGGAAGCCGTCCCACTTGGGCTCGAAGAGGAAGCCGGGTTCGGCGGGCAGCACGTCGGCGGTCTTCGCCAGCATGGGTTCGATGGGAGGGGCGGGTTGTCCGGCGGAAGCCATGCCGCCTTGTACCGGAATCGGGGCTTTTCGTGGGGGTACGGTCGTGCATCCGGCCCCTTTCCCTTAGAATCGCGGCAACCGAGGAGCGTTGCAGCGTCCGCCATGGACGCGAGGCTCGGTGAATCCTGCAACGACGCTCACCCACGCTTCCGTGCGGTGAGAGCTCCGGAAGGGTGGGTTCCACCACCTCTACGTTCCGGAGCCACCATGAACGCCGTTCTCAAGCCCGCTGCCCCCGCCGACAGCGTGATCACCGACATTTCCCTGGCCGACTGGGGCCGCAAGGAAATCCGCATCGCCGAGACCGAGATGCCCGGCCTGATGGCGATCCGCCAGGAATTCGCCAAGGCCCAGCCGCTCAAGGGCGCCCGCATCACCGGCTCGCTGCACATGACGATCCAGACCGCGGTGCTCATCGAGACGCTGCAGGCGCTGGGCGCCACGGTGCGCTGGGCCTCGTGCAACATCTTCTCCACCCAGGACCATGCCGCCGCCGCGATCGCCGCGACCGGCACCCCCGTCTTCGCCAAGAAGGGCGAGTCGCTGGAGGAGTACTGGGACTACACGCACCGCATCTTCGACTTCGGCGCCAAGGGCACGGAAGGCGAAGGCCCCAACATGATCCTGGACGATGGCGGCGATGCCACGCTGCTGATGCACCTGGGCCAGCGCTGCGAGAAGGACCTGTCGCTGATCGACACGCACTCGTCCGAGGAAGAGCGCATCCTGCACGCCTCCATCCGCAAGAAGCTCAAGGAAGACCCGAGCTGGTACAGCCGCAAGTCGGCCCAGATCATCGGCGTGACCGAGGAAACGACCACCGGCGTGCACCGCCTGCAGGACATGGCCAACAAGGGCCTGCTGAAGTTCCGCGCGATCAACGTCAACGACTCCGTCACCAAGAGCAAGTTCGACAACCTGTACGGCTGCCGCGAGTCGCTGGTCGACGGCATCAAGCGCGCCACCGACGTGATGATCGCCGGCAAGGTCGCCCTGGTGGCGGGCTACGGCGACGTGGGCAAGGGCTCGGCCCAGGCCCTGCGCGCGCTGTCGGCGCAGGTGTGGGTCACCGAGATCGACCCGATCAACGCGCTGCAGGCCGCCATGGAAGGCTACCGCGTGGTCACGATGGAGTACGCCGCCGACAAGGCCGACATCTTCGTCACCTGCACGGGCAACCGCGACGTCATCACCTACGCCCACATGGCCAAGATGAAGGACCAGGCGATCGTCTGCAACATCGGCCACTTCGACAACGAGATCGACGTCGCCTCGCTGGAGCAGAAATGCCAGTGGGACGAGATCAAGCCCCAGGTCGACCACGTGATCTTCGAAGGCGGCAAGCGCATCATCCTGCTGGCCAAGGGCCGCCTGGTGAACCTGGGCTGCGGCACGGGCCACCCCAGCTACGTGATGTCCTCCTCCTTCGCCAACCAGACCCTGGCGCAGATCGAGCTGTTCACCAAGCCGCAGGCCTACGAGAACGGCAAGGTCTACGTGCTGCCCAAGCACCTGGACGAGAAGGTCGCGCGCCTGCAGCTGTCCAAGCTGGGTGCGCAGCTGACCGAGCTGACCAGGGAGCAGGCGGCGTACATCGGCGTGGACAAGGCGGGCCCGTACAAGCCCGATACCTATCGCTATTGAGTCCCTCCCCCGGCGGGGGAGGGAGCAAGACGGATGCGTGCCGACCAGCTCCTCGTCGAACGCGGCCTCGCCGCCTCCCGCTCGCAGGCGCAGCGCCTGATCGCGGCGGGCGTGCAGTGGTTCGATGGCCGGTCCTGGAAGCGCGTCGCCAAGAACGGTGACGAGCTCCCCGCGGCCGTGCAGCTCGAATTGCTGGACGCGGCCGAATCGCGCTACGTCTCGCGCGGCGGGCTCAAGCTGGAAGGCGCCCTGCGCGCGGCCGGCCTCGATGCCGCGGGCTGGAACTGCCTCGACGTGGGCCAGTCCACCGGCGGCTTCACCGACTGCCTGCTGCAGCACGCCGCCGCGCGCGTGACGGGCGTCGACGTGGGGCATGGGCAGCTGCACGGGAAGCTGCGGCGCGACCCGCGCGTGGTCGCGATCGAGAAGCTCAACGCGCGCGAGCTGCGCGGCGAGCAGGTGGCCGCTCCCTTCGACCTCGTGACCGGCGACCTGTCCTTCATCTCGCTCACGCTGGTGCTGCCCGCCCTGGCGCCGCTGCTGAAACCGGCGGGCCACCTGCTGATGCTGGCCAAGCCGCAGTTCGAGCTGCAGCCCGGCGACATCGGCAAGGGCGGCCTCGTGCGCGATCCCGCGCTCCACCGCCAGGTGGAGCAGCGGCTGCGCGATTGCTGCGCCACACTCGGACTGGCCGTGACCGGCTGGTACGACAGCCCGATTGCGGGCGGCGACGGCAACCGCGAATTCTTCCTCCACGCCCAGACCCGGAGCCATTGATGCTTCCCATCAGCCTGGAATTCTTCCCGCCCAAGACGGCGGAAGGCAGCGAAAAGCTGCGTGCCGCGCGGGCCCAGCTCTACGCGCTCAAGCCCGAGTTCTGCTCGGTGACCTACGGCGCCGGCGGGTCGACCCACGCCGGCACATTCACCACCGTCGCCGAGATCCTCGACGAAGGCGTGGAAGCCGCCTGCCACTTCTCCTGCATAGGCGCGACACGCTCGCGCGTGCGCGACCAGCTCGCCCAGCTCAAGGCGATGGGCGTCAACCGGCTCGTGGCCTTGCGCGGCGACCTGCCCAGCGGCTACGGCCTGGGCGGCGAGTTCCAGTACGCCAGCGAGCTGGTCGAATTCATCCGGGCCGAAACGGGCGATGCGTTCCGCATCGAGGTCGCGTGCTACCCGGAAGTGCACCCGCAGGCGAAGACGCCGCAGTCGGACCTGGACGCCTTCGTGCGCAAGGTCAAGGCCGGCGCCGATTCCGCGATCACGCAGTACTTCTTCAATGCGGACTCGTACTTCCGCTTCGTCGACGAGGCACGCAAGCAGGGCGTGGGCGTGCCGGTGGTGCCCGGCATCATGCCCATCACCAATTCGAGCCAGCTGCTGCGCTTCTCCGACGGCTGCGGCGCCGAGATCCCGCGCTGGATCCGCCTGCGCCTGCAAAGCTACGGCGACGACGCGAAGTCCATCAAGGCCTTCGGCCACGAGGTCGTGGCGGACCTGTGCCGGCGCCTCGTTCAGGGCGGGGCGCCCGGGATCCACTTCTACACGATGAACCAGGCCCAGGCGACGCTGGCGCTGGGGCGGGAGCTGGCGGGCTGAGATCGGTGGGGCCGTCCGCCGACCTCAGCGCTTCAACTCGCTCTTGTTCTTGATGATCCGGCCGACCAGGCCGTACTCGATCGCTTCCTCGGCCGACAGCCAGCGGTCGCGCTCGATGTCCTCCAGCACCCCATCCAGCGGCCGCCCCGTCTCGCGGGCGATCGTGGCGGCGATGCGCTCGCGGGCCTTGATGATTTCCTGCGCATGGATGGCGATGTCGCTCGCCGGGCCGCCCGCGCCGCCGGACGGCTGGTGGATCAGGAACCGGGTGTTGGCCGTGCAGAAACGCCGCTCCTTGGGCACCGACAGGTACAGGTGCGTCGCCGCGCTGCCCACCCAGCCCGTGCCGATCATGTTCACCGGCGCGGCGATGAAGCGGATCATGTCGTGGATGGCGTCACCCGACTCGAGGTGGCCGCCCGGTGAGCTCACGATCATGTCGATGGGCGCGATCGAATCGGCGTCCAGCGCGATCAGGCGGCGGGCGACGTCGCTCGCGGACTGGTCGGAAATGGCCCCGAACAGCAGCACCGTGCGGGACTTGAACGCCTTCTCTTCCAGGAACGCGTTGCGGGGTTCGGCCGTTGCGGCCGGGGTTTCGGGATCGGGATGCTCCATGCTGACTCCTTGCATGCGCAGCATCATGCACGAAAGCGCGAACCCTCAGACGAGAGAGCGCGCCACCTGCAGCGCCTGGGCCCCATAGCCGCCCCCGAACAGCACCACGTGGTTCAGGAGGTGGTAGAGCTGGTACAGCTTCATGCGCTGGGGCGTCGGCCAGTGGCCGCCGGCTGCTTCGTAGGCGGCGCGGAAGCCCGCGGGCGGGCTGCCGAACAAGTGCATCATCGCGATCTCGGCTTCCGGGTCGGAGCAGGACACCGCCGGATCGAAGATCACCGGCGTGCCGTCGGCGAGCATGTCCCAGTTGCCTTGCCACAGGTCGCCGTGGATGAGGGCGGGCCGCGGCTGCCAGCCGTCGGCGAAGAACTCCGGCATGCGCGCGATCACCGCGTCGACCGCGTCGCGCAGCGCGGTGGCCGACGCCGGCAAGCGGTCGCGCATGGGGCACAGGCGCGAGCGCGCCCAGAAGGCCAGCCAGCCGCCCCAGCTCGCGGGCTGCAGCGGCGTGTTGCGCTGGGGCGTGGCGCCTATGCAGTTGTCGCCGCGCCAGCCGAAGCCCGCCGGCTCCAGCGGACAGGGGTGCGCGTGCAGGGCGGCCAGCGCCTCGCCGAAGCGCGCACCAAAGCCGGCATCGGGGGTGCGGAAGTCCAGCCACTCCAGCGCCAGCGCGGCGCCTCCGCCCGCAAGGTCGGCGAGCGCATGCACGGCGGGCACCCGTATGCAGCCCGTGGCCGCGAGCGCGCGCAGGCCGTCCGCTTCCGCGCGCAGCTGTCCCGCGCCGGTGCGCGGCGCGCTCTTCACGAACAGGCGCAGATGGCCTTGCCGTGCTTCCCAGGTCTCGCAGAAGCTGCTCGCCGCCAGCGGGCGCAAGCTCCATTGCCCGCCCAGTGCGTCTTCCAGCGCCGGCGGTGATTCGACGATCTCCATGGGCGCATTGTCCGAGCCGCGGCGGGGCGCAGCTGTAGCCAGGCGGCAGCTTTGTGACAGCTTGCGCCACCGCGGCCTGCTGGGCGGTACGGCGTCACGCCTGTCCGCCCCAAATCAGCCTCGTTCTGGCATGGGGAATCGCTCGCGGCGGACAAGGCGCGGCCGCCAGCCGGGGCAACCTCTGCCTCATGCACACCGTCCTGCCATCGACGTTCGTTCGTGGGGCAGTTGCCGCGTTGATCGCGCTTGCCGCCGGTTGCGGCCAGGCGCCACTGGCGCGCCCCGACACCGCGGCACTCGGTGCCGGCGCGGCGCCCGGCCGTTGCGAACTGCAGCGCATCGAGGCCCTGCGCGCGGTCAACGCCGCGCGCGCGTCGGCCCGCCGGTGCGGCGACCGCGCCATGTCGGCGGCACCGCCCCTGCAGTGGAACCAGCAGCTGTACTGGGCGGCCGACCTGCACGCGCGCGACATGGCCCGCAAGGACTACCTGGAACACCGCGACCCCGGGGGCGACTCGGTCCGGGAGCGCGTGCGGGCGCAGAACTATCCCTGGCGGCACGTGGGCGAGAACATCGCCGGCGGCACGGACACGCTCGAACACACCGTGGAAGCGTGGCTGGAAAGCCCCTCGCACTGCGAGAACCTGATGGAGCCGGACTACCGCGACGTGGGCCTCGCCTGCGCGGAACGCACCGGCACCGAATACGACAACTACTGGGCGCTCGTGATGGCGCGCAGGTGAGCGCGGCTCAGGACGATTCGACCAGCTGCATCTGGCCGCGTCCGCGCCCGAGCACTTCCAGCAGGGCTGGCAGCGCCTCCTGGAGCGAGGCCTTGAGCGTGTGCGGCGGGTTGACCAGGAACACGCCGCTGGCGGTCAGCCCGGGCCGCTGGGCCTGCTCGCCCGGCTCCTGCGGCGCCTGGCCGATGTTGAGCACGGCGTGCAGCCAGGGCCTGCCGGCCTGGTTGGTGACGGTCTTCAGGCGCCGCGGCAGTTCGTGGGCCTCCGGCCGCGGAATGACCGGATACCAGACCATGAAGGTGCCGGTGGCGAACTTCTTCAGCGACTCCTGCACGCAGTGCGCCACCTTGCCGTAGTCGCTCTTGATCTCGTAGCTGGGGTCGATCAGCACCAGGCCGCGGCGCGACGGCGGCGGCAGCAGCGCCCGCAGCCCTTCGAAACCGTCCTCGCGCTTGACCACCACCTGGCGTTTGCGTTCCAACTGGTCGACGTGTCCCTCGAGCGCCTTGGTGTCCGTCGGATGCAGTTCGAACAGCCACAGCCGGTCGCGGGGCTCCTGCCTCAGCAGGGCGCCGGTCACGAAGGGAGAACCGGGGTAGACCTTGTGGCGGCCCGAGGAGTTGAAGCCCGCGAGCATCTCCAGGTAGTCGGCCACGAGCGGCGGCGGCTCGCTGGCCAGCGGGCTCGCCAGCAGCTTGACGATCCCGTCCTGCGCTTCGCCGGAGGTGCCGGCGAAGTCGCTGTCCAGGCGGTACAGGCCGGCGCCGGCATGGGTGTCCACCACCGTGATGGCCGTAGGCTTGGCCTGCAGGTGCTTCAGCACGGCGACCAGCACCATGTGTTTGAGGACGTCGGCGTGGTTGCCGGCGTGGAAGCCGTGGCGGTAGCTGAACATGGGGGGTGGATGGTAGCCGGGTCGGTGGGTTCGGCGCTCCGCTGCCGCACCGTCACCCTACACCCAAGCCACGGTTCGCAGGGGGTGCGGCGCACCGGCGGACCCCACCGCCGGCTTGCCGCTATAATGCCGGGTTCCGTAGCGCATTTGGGTCCCGCGACGGAAGCTTTGCCTGCCTCCTAAGAGGTCCCCGCCAGAGGGACACCGACCGAGGAAAAGGACCCGCCAAACCTTACTCGAGAGTCTTTATGACCAGCACTGTCAGCGCCAAGCCCGCTGACGTGAAGCACGAGTGGTTTGTGATTGACGCCACCGACAAGGTGCTCGGCCGGGTAGCCAGCGAAGCTGCCCTCCGACTGCGCGGCAAGCACAAGGCCATTTACACGCCTCACGTCGACACCGGCGACTTCATCGTCGTCATCAACGCCTCCAAGCTCCGGGTCACCGGCGCGAAGGAGACCGACAAGATCTATTACCGCCACACCGGCTACCCGGGTGGCATCCGCCAGCAGACCTTCAAGGAAATGCAGGCCAAGCACCCCGGCCGCGCGCTGGAGAAGGCCGTCAAGGGCATGCTGCCCAAGGGCCCGCTCGGCTACGCCATGATCAAGAAGCTGAAGGTTTACGGCGGCGCCGAGCATCCGCATACCGCGCAGCAACCCAAGCCCCTGGAGATCCGCGCATGATCGGTGAATGGAACAACGGCACCGGCCGCCGCAAGTCGAGCGTCGCCCGCGTGTTTCTGAAGAAGGGCGCCGGCAAGATCACGGTCAATGGCAAGGACATCGCCGAGTTCTTCGGCCGCCAGACCTCGATCATGATCGCCCGCCAGCCCCTGGTGCTGACCGGCAACAACGAGGCCTTCGACATCCAGTGCAACGTGCACGGTGGCGGTGAGTCCGGCCAGGCCGGCGCCGTGCGCCACGGCATCACGCGCGCCCTGATCGACTACGACGCGAGCCTCAAGCCCCAGCTGTCCGCAGCCGGCTTCGTGACCCGCGACGCCCGCGAGGTCGAGCGCAAGAAGGTGGGCCTGCACTCCGCCCGCCGCCGCAAGCAGTTCAGCAAGCGCTAAACCGCTCCGGCATCCACCTGGCCCGATGGGCCCACGATCCGCCCCAGTCGTTGACTGGGGCGTTTCTTTTTCTGCCGATGGTGTGGGGAGTTCCTATTTCCAGACGCGGTAGTTGAACATCGTGAGGTCGCCCGTGCCGTCCACGGGCTCCACGCCCAGCTCCACGCTCACGCAGTACTCGTTGCCGGTGGCCCAGGTGGCGCCGGTCGCGTCCTTCTGCGTGGCGACGTAGTTGATGAACTTGGCGAGGTCCAGGCTGCCGGGCTGGATGCCGGGCTGATCGGGTTCGAACACGATGAACTTCCACAGGCCGTTGAAGTTGGGCGCGTAGTAGACGTGCCAGAGGCGGCCGTCGATGGTCGCGTCGTGGCTGTACCAGCTCGGGTTGCGCGTCGGATAGGCGCCGTAGCCGCCCCAGTAGTCCAGCGGGATCATGATCTCGTGCGTGATCTCGCCGGCCGCATTGAAGCCGTGTATCTGCTCCGGCGTGTTCTGCAGCCAGATGTCGTAGCTCAGGTGCCCGCGACCCGTAGGCGCCGCGTTGTGCTGGTAGGAGGCCGACGACTTGAGGGACGCGATCGGCAGTTGCAGCGGGAAGATCGTCCCGGGCGTCTTGCCGCTCGGATAGGTCTGGCTGATGGTGCCATCGAGGAGCAAGACCTCGTAGCCCGCGGGCACGATCCAGGAGTTCGCGTAGCCGGGCTTGTTGCCCGAAAGAAACGCCATGTAGCTCTTGACCTCGGTGGTCCCCGTGGGCCACCCCCAGGTGATGCGGCCTGCGACTTCGCCGTTGGGCCCCATGGTCTTGCTCACGCCCATGCTCTGCTGGAACTGCGAGCCCGCCAGCCCCGTATAGGTGCCGCGGGTGAGGGACCCGGCACCCCACACGCCGTCCTGCAGCCAGTAGGCGCTGGTGTCGAAGCCGGTCTGGAGCAGCGTCGAAGGCCAGATGCCCAGGGTGATGTCGGTCGGCGCTGCGGGCACGGGCGCAGGAGCGGGTGCGGGCGCCGGAGCGGGCGCTGGGGCCGGCGCAGGCGCCGGCGCGGGCGCAGGCGCCGGAGCAGGGGCGGGAGCAGGCGCAGGCGCAGGCTTGGGAGCCTGGGAGGTCGGCGGCGGGGCAGGCGCCTTGGACGGCTTGCCGCTGAGGAGGGATCCGAGGGAACCGGAGTCGACGGTCGCGGTCGCACTGCCGGAAGCATCTCCGCCGCCGCCGCAGCCCATCAGCGCAGCGGAAAAAAGAAACCCAAGGGTGAACGTGCTTTTCATTGCGATGCTTGAACGGGGTATGGCGCCGACCCGGCTGTGCGCTGCCGCTGAGCACAGCGGCAAAAAGACTCTACAGCCGAGCTGCCGCGCAGCTGTTCGCAATCGCAGAGCCATTCACGGGGCGCGTGCGTGATTTTCTTGGCGGGGTCTCTGGCGTTGTCACTCCGAATGCCGCGCCACTTCAGGCTTTGTCCGACGCAGGAGCAGGAAGCCCTCCTACAAAGCGGTTTTATGTAATTGCACTTAGCGGTACACCGTTACGATGAAGTGAAGAATTTTCCGCAGCCGGTGTTGCGTCGGCGACATCTCGCGGCACTCGGCATCCCCGAGCGGCAGGAAAAGGTCGGCCGGGGTAATGGCCGAGTTGTTGAGGTTGCCTCCGCGCCTCGCGGCGTCTGATCCGACACAAAGCTGCACAAGATTGGACTTGCCCGGGGATGGCCCTTTGGGCAGCATCCTCATCCATGCGTTTCAAACTGCTCAGGCGGAGACTGACGATCAGCGCGCCGAGGATGAAGGTGCGCAGCGCCATGCCCTGGCCGGTGCAATGGGCCGCCGCCGCCGTGGTGCTCGGCTTCTGCGGCGCGATCAGCCTGTGGGCCTTCGAGAAGGGCAAGGAGATCGCCGGCGTCGACCAGTCCGCCAAGGATGAGCTGGCGCAGCTGCGCGACGAGGTCGGGCACCTGCGCAGCGAGCGCGACCGCGTCCAGTCGATCCTGAATACGTCGGGAAGCGCCATCACCGTGGAGCGAGCCGCCCAGGAACGCCTGTCCGCGCAGATCCGCACCCTGGAGGCCGAGAACCGGTCGCTCCGCGAAGACCTCGGCTTCTTCGAGAAGCTCACGCCGGTCAACGGCACCGAAGCCGTGGCCATCCGCGGCCTGCAGGCCGAGGTGATGGGCGGCAGCCAGCTGAAGTGGCAGGTGCTGGTGATCCAGCCGGTCAAGAACGCACCCGAATTCCGTGGCAAGCTCGAACTGAACCTTTCGGGTACGCAGGACGGCAAACCCTGGGCCATGCCTTTCCCGGTCGGGGGGCAACCGTTGCAATTCCGCCAATACCGCCGCCTCGAAGGGATGGTCGACCTGCCGCCGCAGGTAGTCGTGAAAAACGTCTCGGCGCGGGTGGTCGAGGGCACGGTGAGCCGGGCCGTCCACAATGTATCGTTGTAGTCAGAATTGCAGTAGTTCCGTTCGTTGAGGAGTTCCCCCATGTTTGGCAAGAAAGCCCAGCCGCCCATCAAGAGCCTGATCGCCCAAGGCACGCGCATCGAAGGCAACGTGAAGTTCACCGAGGGCCTGCGGGTCGATGGCGAGGTCTATGGCGACATCCAGGCGAGCTCCGAAGAGGCGGGCAGCCTGCTCGTGATCTCCGAAGCCTCGGTGGTGGAGGGCGGCGTGATCGCCGACCACGTCATCATCAACGGCACCGTGCGCGGCGCGGTCCACGCCCGCGAACTGCTCGAGTTGCAGCCCAAGGCCCGGATCGAAGGCGATGTGTCCTACGTGGCACTGGAAATGCACCAGGGCGCCACCATCTCCGGTCAACTGAAGCCGCTGGTGACCGCGGCGCCGGGCGAGGAGGAAAAACCCTTGCTGAAACTGGCCAAGAGCGCCTGAGCCGTGCGGCCTGTCCGCGGCGCGGTACTATGGTGTCCAATCTGAGGAAAGAATGTCCATGAGCGCTGTTGCCGAGAACGTTTCCACCGACATGCCCGCGCCGCTGCTGTTCACGGACAGTGCCGCGGCCAAGGTCGCCGAGCTGATCGCCGAGGAAGGCAACCCCGACCTCAAGCTGCGCGTCTTCGTGCAGGGGGGCGGCTGCTCCGGCTTCCAGTACGGCTTCACCTTCGACGAGATCGCGAACGACGACGACACCGTCATGACCAAGAACGGTGTCTCGCTGCTGATCGACGCGATGAGCTACCAGTACCTGGTCGGCGCCGAGATCGACTACAAGGAAGACCTGCAGGGTGCGCAGTTCGTGATCAAGAACCCGAACGCCACCACCACCTGCGGTTGCGGATCGAGCTTCTCGGCCTAGGCCGGGTAGATCCCACCCAACACACGGGCGCCTCGGGCGCCCGTGGTGCTTTGGAGCTCCAGTTTCCCGCCGCGCAGGCACTGCATGGCGAGCCAGGCGAAGGCGGCGGCTTCGACCTGCAGGGGCGGCAGGCCTTCGTCCTCGCTGGAGACCACCCGCGCCCGGGGCAGCAGCGCCCGCAGCCGTCGCATCAGGTGCCCGTTCAGCGCACCACCGCCGCAGGCGATCAGCTTTTCGAGTTCGGGCGCGTGCCGCTGCACGTCGTCCGCACAGGCCCGCGCGGTCAGCTCCGTGAGCGTGGCCTGCACGTCGGCCGGTGCGGCTTGGGCAAAGCGTGCGAGGTGCGCATCCAGCCAGGGGCGGTTGAACAGGTCGCGCCCCGTGCTCTTGGGCGGCGCCTGCGTGAAGTAGGCCTCGGCCAGCAGCGCCGCGAGCAGCTGCGGCAGCACCTGTCCGCTCGCGGCCCAGCGACCGTCCTCGTCGTAGGGCTTGCCGGTGTGCTGCGCGCACCAGGCGTCCATCAGCGCGTTGCCGGGGCCGCAGTCGAAACCCTGCATGGAGCCGTCCGCGCGCAACAGGGTGATGTTGCTGATGCCACCGATGTTCAGCACGCCCACGGTCTGGCCGGGGTGGGCGAACACGGCCTGGTGGAAGAAGGGCGCAAGCGGCGCGCCTTGCCCGCCGGCGGCCACGTCGCGGCTGCGGAAGTCCGCCACCACGCGGATGCCGGTGAGCTCCGCCAGCAAGGCAGGTTGCGCGAGCTGGATGGTGTATCCGGTGCCGTCGAACTGCTGCGGCCGGTGGCGCACGGTCTGGCCGTGGGCGCCGATCGCCGAGATGGCGCTGGGCGGCAGCCCCGATTGCGCCAGCAGCTGCGCCACCACGCGCGCGTAGACGCGCATCAGGCCGTTCCCGGCCAGCCAGCCGCGGTGCAACTCGTCCGGTCCGGAGGCGTTGAGCGCCATCAGCTCGGAGCGCAGGGCGTCGTCGAAGGGGGCGCTGGCGTGCTGCAGCACGCGCACGCCGGAGGAAAAATCGGCGATGACGCCGTCCACGCCGTCCATGGACGTGCCGGACATCAGGCCGATGAACAGATCCTGCATGGGGCGCATCCTAGCGCCCCGCCGGTTCAGCGCGCGCTGGCGACCAGGCTGGTCGAGCCGGCCACGGCCAGCTGCGACTGCATGGCCTGGGCCACCTGGGTGAAGCGGGCACGCGTCTGCGCGCTCAGCTCCTGGGCCGGCGCATTGCGGCGGGCCACTTCCAGCGGGTCCTTCAGGGCGCCGCCTTCGCGGAACTCGAAGTGCAGGTGCGGGCCGGTCGCCCAGCCGGTGGAACCGACCGCGCCGACCCGGTCGCCGCGCTGCACGCGCTGGCCCTGGCGCACGTCGATGCGCGAGAGGTGGGCGTACAGCGTGCTGCTGGCGTTGCCGTGCTCGATCTTGACCACGTTGCCGTAGCCGTTCATCTGGCCCGCGAAGTCCACCACGCCGTCGCCGACGGTGCGCACGGGCGCGCCGGTGGGCGCGCCGTAGTCCACGCCGTTGTGCGCCCGCCAGGTGTTGAACACCGGGTGCAGGCGCATCTTGAAGGTGCTGGTGATGCGCGTGATCTCCATCGGCGAGGCGAGGAAGGCGCGCTCCAGGCTGTGGCCCTGGGCGTCGAAGTAACCGCCGCGCTGGCCGGGCTCCTGGAACCAGAAGGCCTGCAGGCTGCGGCCGCCGTTCTCGAACTGCGCCGACACGACGCGGCCGGTGCGCAGCGGTTCGCCGTCGGCTTCCAGCGTCTCGTAGACGACCGAGAAGCGGTCGCCGGCGCGCAGGCGGTGGAAATCGATGTCGCCGGAGAACACGTCCACCAGCTGGTTGGTCACCGCGTCGGGGATGCCGGCGTCGTCGACGGCCGCGAACAGGGAGGTGCGGACGCTGCCGCTGCCCACGCGCAGCGATGCCACCAGGGGCGCCGTCTCGACGCGGCTGGCGAACTGGCCGGAGGCCTGGCGCTCCACGACGAGGCGCTGGAACTGCTTGTCGTCGGTGGCCCAGCGCACCTGCAGGCCCTGCAGGTTGCGGTTGTCGCTGACCGTGGCGGTCACGTTGCGGCCGGCGGCCCCCAGCACCTGCGTGCGGGCGAGCGTGTCCTGGCGCAGGAAGGCCGCGGCGGCGGGATCGTTGACGCCCAGGCGGGCGAGCAGGGCTTCGGCCGTGTCGGTCGAGCGGACCTGTTCGGCGAAAAAGAGGTTGAAGCGGTGCGCATCCAGCGCTTCGCTCTGCGCGGCCAGCGGCAGGGGCTGCACGTTCTCCAGGATCTCGCGCACGGGCAGCAGGGCCGGGTCCGGTCCGAGGGAGGCCACGGCCAATGCGCCACCGCCCCCGGTCAGCAACAGGGCGGCGACCAGCGCCGTGACCTGGCGGGGATGGTGTTCGAGCGCGCGGGCTACGCGGGACACGCACTGCTCCCCGAGAGTCCACCAAGTTTGCTTCACTGATTGTCCTCGTCGCCCGCCAGCAGTCTTGTCCTACAGGCCGGTCGGGTGTTGTCCTGCACACTGGCGCGGCGCGCGCCTATGGCGGGAACTGTGGACGGGCTGCCCCAACTAGAATCGGCAGCCCACGAAAGGTGCCGCAGTATAGCCAGCCAGACGCCCCGAGTCGCTGTAAAACCCCTTATGAATCAAGAGCTTGTTACAAAATACCCGGTCACCCCCCGCGTCGGGGAGGCCATGGCCGTGAGCTTGCGAGGGGCCGAGGAACTGCTCCCGAAGGACGATTGGGAGCAGAAGCTGGCGCGCTCCGAAGCGACCGGCGTGCCGCTGCGCATCAAGCTGGGGCTGGACCCCACCGCCCCCGACATCCACATCGGGCACACGGTGGTGCTGAACAAGATGCGGCAGCTCCAGGACCTGGGGCACCAGGTGATCTTCCTGATCGGGGACTTCACTTCCATGATCGGCGACCCGTCCGGCCGCAACACCACGCGGCCGCCGCTGACCGCCGAGCAGATCAAGGTGAACGCCGAGACCTACCGCGCCCAGGCCGACAAGATCCTGGATCCTTCCCGGACCGAGCTGCGCTACAACAGCGAATGGAGCGACCCGCTGGGGGCGCGGGGAATGATCCAACTGGCCGCCAAGTACACGGTCGCGCGGATGATGGAGCGCAACGACTTCCACGAGCGCTTCAAGGCCGGCACGCCGATCTCCATCCACGAGTTCCTGTACCCGCTCATGCAGGGCTACGACTCGGTCGCGCTGAAGTCCGACCTGGAGCTCGGTGGCACGGACCAGAAGTTCAACCTGCTCATGGGCCGGCACCTGCAGCAGGAATACGGGCAGGAGCCGCAGTGCATCCTGACCATGCCGTTGCTGGAAGGCCTGGACGGCGTCGAGAAGATGTCCAAGAGCAAGGGCAATTACATCGGCGTGACCGAGGAGCCGAACAGCATGTTCGCCAAGGTGATGTCGATCTCCGACACCCTCATGTGGCGCTGGTACACGCTGCTGAGCTTCCGGAGTTCCGCCGAAATCGAAACGCTCAAGCGCGAGGTCGCCGGCGGACGCAATCCGCGCGATGCCAAGGTGATGCTGGCCAAGGAGATCACGGCGCGCTTCCACGACCCGGCGGCCGCCGACGCCGCGGAGCAGGACTTCGTCAACCGCAGCAAGGGCGGGGTGCCGGACGAAATCCCGGAAGTGACCTTGTCCGGCGCGCCCCTGGGCATCGCGCAGTTGCTCAAGCAGGCGGGGCTCGCGCCCTCCACCAGCGAGGCCAACCGCCTGATCGATGGCGGCGGCGTGCGGGTGGATTCCGGTGCGGTCAGCGACAAGGGCCTCAAGCTGGAGCCCGGCACGTATGTCGTGCAGGTGGGCAAGCGCAAATTCGCGCGGGTGACGCTGGGATAGCCGGCGTTCGACCCCTTGCCCGGGTCGAGCCAGCCTTGATGATGTACCCCGGCCGGCCCCACTGACTCAGCGCATCTTCGCGGCCTGCAGCATCTTCACCATCTCCCCATGACCGCGCGCTGTCGCCAACTGCAGCGGCGTCCGGCCTTCCCGGTCGGCGAGCTTCAGGTTCGCGCCGGCATCCACCAGCGCCTTCAACGTGGCCTGGTGGCGCGGTCCGCCGTCGCCCAGCACGATGGACTCGATCACCGCGGTCCAGTGCAGGTTGTTCACGTGGTCCAGCGGCGCGCCGGCGGCGATCAGCTGCTGCACGACGCCGGCGTGGCCCAGGTGCGCCGCGGCGATCAAGGCCGTGCCGTCGTAGCGGCTGGTCACCTGCCTGGCGCTGGCACCCAGGGACAGCAGCAGGCGCAGCGTCTCCTCGTCGTTGGCGACGGAGGCGATGGTGACGGCGTCGTAGCGGTCGTTCTCCAGCAGGTCCAGCTTCGCGCCCGCCTTGGCCAGCGCCTGGACGGCCGCGCGCTGCCGGGCGAAGGTCGCGACGTGCAGCGGCGTGCGGCCGTGCGCGTCGCGGGCGTTCAGGTCCTCGCCCCTGGCCGCCAGCGCGGCGATGCGGACCGCGTCTCCGGCTTGCGCCGCCGCGTGCACGCCTTGGTAGCCGGCGGCCTCGGCGCTCGTGGGGCCGACCTGCGCCTGCGCGGCGGCCGTCGCCGCGAAGCCGAGGGCCAGCACCAGGACGCGCAGCGATTTCATTGCAGCTGCCCCTTCACCTTGTCGATCGCCGCGACCGCGCATTGCTCGTCGAGCTGGCCGCCCGGCGCGCCGCCGACACCCACGGCGCCGATGGTTTCGTTGCCCACCTTGATCGGCACGCCCCCTCCCAGCAAGAGGAAGCCCGGCAGGTAGACCAGGTTCGCGCCGGCGGGGTTCTTCTGCGCGCCTTCCATCATGGCCTGCGTGCTGTTCTTCGCCGAGGCCGAGGTCCAGGCCTTGCGCTCGCTGGAGGCGAGCGTGTGCGGGCCGGCATTGTCGGCGCGCATCACGGCGCGCACGGTGCCGGCGCGGTCCACCACGGTGGCGGCGACCGCGTAGCCGTTGGCGGCGCAGGCGTTCACCGCCTCCGCCGCGACCTGGCCGGCCAGCGCCAGCGAGATGTTGCGTTCGCTGCGGACGGATTGGGCGTGGGCCACGGAGCCGGCGAGGGCCAGGGCAGCGATGAAGGCTGAAGCGATGGGGCGCATGGGTTCTCCTTTGGGTTGGTGGGAGAACTGTAGGAATTGCAGGCCGGGACGACCATTCGTACGGCTACGCCTTGGGGTCCGTAGAACTACGCAGCGGTGGGGTTCGCGTGCGCTCACCGGCCGACGCTGGCGCGTCGCCACCCTTGTATTGTTCATGATTGAATTTCCAGAGTTCGGCGAGAGCCGAGCGGAGCGGGTGTACGCCGTCGCCACCCTTTGGACCTCAGCCTGAGCTGTAGATCAAGCGGCACTCGCT